>CAXTNZ010000274.1:6234-8835 GCA_964245695.1 uncultured bacterium
ACATCTTGCTGTTCGGGGACAGAAGCTGTAACTTCAGTTGCTAGTGCTTCTACATCAGATGCAATTACAAGAATATCTGCCTGTTCGGGAGATGTAACTTCAGTTGTTGGTGCTTCTACATCAGATGCAATTACAGGAATATTTGACTGTTCGGGGGATGTAACTTCAGTTGCTGGTGCTTCTATTGTAAAGGCATCTTGCAGTTGCGGGGATGTGACTTCAGTTGGTGGTGTTTCTATATCCCAGACATCTTCTTCAATATCGTTGATTTGTGTTGTCTCATCAGTAGTTTCTAGTTGTGAACCGCTACCAGTCAATCGTGACCAAAGGCTTGTCTCACTTTCTAAGGCTTCGGTTGCACCGCTTGCTGGGGTGATATCTTCTACCCAGTTGGATTGTATTGGTTGTTCCTCGGTCAAGTCAGGTGTTACCTCAGCCGTCGGCAGCACATCAGACGCGACTGTGGGGATATCTGGCTGTTGGGGAGTTGTGACTTCAGTTACTGGTGCTACATCAGATGCAACTGCGGGGACATTTTCTGAGAGTGATTCAGTATATTCTCCGTCATTTGTCGTATTATCTGCGGCTTCTATTCTTGTCTCTCTGTCAGACGTTGCCGACCAAAGGTCTGCCCCGGCTACAGCTGAAGCGGCTGCACCGCCTGCTAGGGCTGCACTGTCACCAGAGGTGATGTTAGTTACAGATGATGTTTCCCCCTCTGCCACGTTTGATGCAGCGTTAGTTACCCCTTGTGCCAAATTTGATGTGGTCGGGGTCGTATTTTCTACCGAACCTGATTGTGTTTGTGCGTAGGCGCGAAGCAATGGGTTGTCAGACACTGCCTCGCTGACGGGGGGGGCAACACTTGCGCCCTGGGCTGCTGTTGGTCTAGCCTCTTCTAAGGACTCACTGGATGATGGTAATGCGTTATCTGTTGCCTCAGATGGCGATCGCCTTTTTCCTAGCAGCCACCATAAAAGACCGACAAAAGCCAAAGCTAACAGCCACCACCAAGGCGATATTCCCTGAGAATCAGCACTAGCAGCACTTTGATTGCTACCAGTAGCAGGCACTAACTCCCCGTTTGAAGAACTAGTTCCATTAGCCGCAGTAGCATTAGTTGCAGTCTCAGCACCGGGTGAAGTAGTAGCTGCTGGCTGAGAAACGCCCTCAGCATTCGCACTTGTGGGGATTGTCTGCAATACACTGGCGGCGATCGCCGTAGCTTCAGCAGTTCTAGCTTGTTCTATAGCCTGCTGTCCTGGCTTTGCACTTGCAAAGCCGAGAAAACCTGCCGTACCTAAACTGGGATTTTTCTTGTAAACGTATACGAAAGGCTGCGAGAAGGGATATCTAGAATCATTTGGCAAGATGTTATGCAATTTGAGAACTCGCACACCTTGCAACTTTGACACCTGATTAGCTAGAACATAGCTGATGCCGTCTTTGCCCAGTTGCTTGATGATTTCTGCCGTATTATCATCGGCTAGTTGGGTAGCTGTAGAACCTGTGGCAAAGTTAGCAGTTTTGAAGACTGGATAGTCGCGAAAAGCCTCGCGGGTGTCGCTGATTTGCGGGCGATCAATTACCCGAATCTTACCCTTAGAGCCTCCTAGTTGCGACCAATCTGTGATTTCTCCCCGAAAAATCCGGGCAAATTGCTTACTTGTCAAGTTCCCTTTGAAAGGATTGTCCTCATCGACTACGATCGCAATCTTTTCTCGGCGCACGCGAAGTTGCTCTAAACCTTGTGCTTTTTCTTCTGGTGTTAAGCCACGATTAATTGCCGCTAGATCGATTTTGCCATCTTGCAAAGCTTTTAGTGCTTCCTCAGTGCCGTTAGCCGCAACTTCAACCTTAGTGCCAGAAAACTGTTTTTCAAAATTTTCTTTCAGGCTTTGGTTGATCCCAGTCATGCTACTTGAACCATCAATCCTCACGGTACTCCCACTTTCAACTGTTTGGGGGAGAGGGAAAGAGGGATCATCAGCGGCAGATCTTGCTTGTACGCAGTCTGGCACGAAGAGAGTTACTGTTGGGGAAGCTAATGCCAGCAGTAATGCCAGACTGACTATCGAACTATCTTTTTTTTCTTTTTGCCACATATGCCCCTTATCAAGGTAAAGGAATATAGAAAGCTTACCAGTCCTAATCGTTATCTTTTTATGGAGGAGACGCGCTCATTATACATCCCTGTTATCTATTTCCAAATTGGTTGGAGATACTGATGTTAAGCTATACTTCGTTCCTTCATCTTGCCGGAAAGGCATGTTAATTGTGTGTTTATTTTTTTTTATGTGTTTCAAATCACCTTTATAAACAAGACTTTAAGCTACTTTGCCAGATTCTATTGACTAGTCTAAGCTATAATTTTCTCGATTTTATTTTAGAGTTATCTATCGATTTTATTAATAGCTATTTTAAATCTTTTGAAACTTTATCTCATCATTTATACTTAGCTTAATACAAGCTATTTACTGAAAATTAGCAAAAGATTCTGCTGTAAGTTATACCATTTTGCCAGTTAATCAACACAATTGAGTTATTACTGGACTTTAGACTAAAGAAGAGCGATCGCGTTTGTAGTAGCTGTGCAAAAAA
>CAXTNZ010000275.1:0-8807 GCA_964245695.1 uncultured bacterium
ACATTAACCACATAACTCCCTATCACTTTCAATTCTTCACCGATCCCCTCGCATTCACTGATGAAAAATGGTATCGCCATAATTGGATGTCGGTGGAATTTAGTTTAGTCTATCGTTGGCATAGTATGCTACCCGATACTTTAATGTACAACGGGCAAAAGCTTCCCATGCCAGCTTCGATGTGGAACAACGACATGATTATCAACAAGGGATTAGGAGCCATATTTGAGGAAAGCTGTTCCCAACCCGCAGCGCAACTGAGTTTATTCAATACGCCTGAATTTCTCATTCCCACCGAAATAGCTAGTATTCGCATGGGTCGTGAGGCAAAATTAAGAAGCTATAACGATTATCGGGAATTATGCAAGTATCCCCGCATAACCAACTTCAATCAGATTAGTAGCGATGAAAAAGTCCAAAAAGAACTGCAACGATTGTACGGTCATGTAGACAATATTGAGTTGTACGTCGGTCTTTATGCAGAAGATTTACGACAAAATTCAGCTTTACCACCCTTAGTCGGACGACTGATAGGAATTGATGCCTTTTCTCAGGCGTTTACCAATCCTCTACTAGCAGAAAGTGTCTTCAATCCAGAAACTTTTTCACCAGTAGGTTGGGAGGAGATTCAGAATACAAAAACCCTCGAACAAGTGGTGCATCGCAATATTCCTCAAGGGAAAAAGTATAGAGTTTCTTTTTATCGCGAAGATTGGCAACCAGTTTGATGAGCTAATGAATTTGGGTGTGTTACGAATAATAAAACACACCCTACTTGTTAAATACACATAAAGTGTTTCCTGATTAATTAATTAATCCGACTTTTAAAAAGATGAAACTATTTACCGAATACCCAGAAAAAGACGAAAGCAAATATTGCGCTCTCATGAGTGAGCTAGTCAAAAAGAACATGGACAATCTTTACGGAGGTGAGAAGAAAAAAACTGCAAAGAGAGATACCCACTCTAAAACTAACGCAGCCGTTCAAGGAACTCTAGAAATCTTTGACTTTGATGAGGCAGCAATTAAGCAGGAATTGAGCAAACGCGCCTCATTAACTGAAGCTCAACTTCAAGCCATTTCCCTAAAACAAGGTTTATTTGCCAAACCCAAACAATATCCGGTGTGGCTACGATTTGCAAATGGCGCGTTTTCAGTAAAGAATGATTATGAAGGAGATACGCGCTCCATGTCCGTAAAAGTGGTAGGGGTAGAAGGAGAACGACTACCGCAAAGTCACGAGTTAAAAACCCAAGATATTATTACCCACAATACCGAATTCTTTTTTGTTAGAACCATCAAAGACTTCCACAGCTTTTTCTTGACGGTTTATCGAGCAGGGCTGTTTCCGCTTTTTAAACTGTTGGTGCTTTTATGGCTAAAGTCGCATCCCTACGAAGCTACACTTCTAAAAAACAGTTTCAAACGCTTTCCCAAAAGTTTGCTCACAGAACGCTATTGGAGTGCTTCAGCGTTTTCTGTGGGACTCAAACCTGATTTTGATCCATCCCAACCAGGTCGAGTTCCTGTGGAATATCCGGCTGTGATTAAATATGGATTTACTCCTGTTTCCAGTCAACCACCTCATCAACCGCTTCCTTTAAAGTCCAGACCAGAAAGTGAGCTTCAGCGTGCCAAAGAGGAAGGGAAAGAGGACAACTACTACCGAGAGGATATCATTCAAGCTTTAGCAAAGCCTGATGCTGAATATTGTTGGGACTTTCAAATCCAATTTCAAACTAGCCCAGAAATGTCCATTGATGATACCACCATTGTTTGGAATGAAGAGGAATCACCCTTCTTTACAGTTGGTCGGCTGATAGTTAAGCATCAGCAGGTTAATTCTCCCAAAGAAAATGACTTTGGGGAAAATCTCAGTTTTTCTCCGGCGAATGGTTTAGCAGTGCATCGTCCTGTCGGTGCAATCAATCGGTTACGTAGCATTGTTTATCATATCGTTGCTGATAACCGTCACGAAAAACGAGGAGTCAAATATCAGGAACCAACTGCTTGACTTTTCGCGGGAATTATTAACTATCAGATTCTCAAACTTCAGTTGAGATGATAGCTTCTTTGTCTTTGCAACCCTAACTTTGTGTCCGCACCAAACAAACACAAAGTTAGGGTAGTCCTAAAAAGGAAAAAATGAGAATCTCATTGCATTAGCATTCTTTGTCTCCCCATCTTTTAGTCTCCTCATCTCCTTCGTTGCAGTACGACAAATATGATGCCTCCTGCTGCAAGGGCTGATAAAGCGATCGCTATTGGTATAAACCAGCTTTTTCTATCTTCAACGTCATCATTGACATTTGGTGCATTTTCTGTAGTAGTTGCTGATGTTGAACCGGCGGCAACGGTGACTTCAAACTTTAACTGAAAGGGTTTGAAACTCTCCCCGGATGCTGGTTTGCCACTAAGCTGTAGTAGGTAAGCTCCGGGCTTGGGGAATGTAATTTCTGAACCTGGCATACCTTGATAACGCTCGGCGCTAATGGCTTGCAAGGGTGGCTCAAGCAGTGCTGGCTCTTTTGCTGAATGAGGTTCGGCATAAACAGCTAATTGGCAATTACACTCTTTCAGGGGGATAACTTTTCCACCTTTACGGGTGAGAGCAATCCAAACTTGCGATCGCTCCCCAGCACGAGGATTATCGTTTGGTTGAATGTGGAGAGTGCCGCCAACATCTGCTGCTATTTTGACGTTATGAGCAGAGGCTGGGAAAACACTCGTTAGGATTATAACTAATATACTCAGGAAAAATACATACTTCCGCGCTCCCTGGCTCCGCCTGGCGTGTGTGGCATAAGAGGAGGCTCTGCCTCCTGTAAACTGTTCCCTGGCTGAGCCTGGGAACAAGAGCAAGACTGAGCTTGGGAACGGATATGATTTACCGCGACTTGGTTCGGGTGTCGTAGGCATCATGAGCGAATGCGTGAATTTTGAATTTTTGATGGTGGGTTTCGCCAACGCAACAGCAATACACCGAGGGTGACAATTCCTATCAGCACTGTTGCTAATTGATTTCCCCAAGTCAATTGTAAGGAGCCGAGGTAATGGGAACCAATTAGCACAGTATGAATGCCACTCAAGAGCAAAGCTGGTAAGCTTAATAAATGAATTTGTCGCCAACGCTTGCCTAAAGACTTCTGCAAAAAGTCAAAACTCGTCAAAGCTGGGGGAGTCATTAACACCAGCGCTACAGCACCTATACCTATGCCCCACTGAAACTCAGGTGGCAAAAAAAAGAAGGCGGCAAAATTCCATTGCAGTGAGTGTTCCATCATGTGGACAGTGTGAGCAAAAGACAGTACAAAAGCTCCCACTCCTAAAGCACGACGGTAACGCAAGGGTGCTGCCCATAAGCCGCTGATCGGACGAGCAATGAGTGCCATTATTAAGCATATCAAGGCAGCGTGTCCGGTGTAGTCTACCATTGTGTTGCCAGTCCGCAACAGGGTAATGGCACCAATGGTGAGAGTAACCCAGCCGCCTAAGCGAAATAACTGACTGCGTTTGTCTTGACTTACCAAAGAAGCAGACACGCCTACGCCTAACATTGTGGGTAGCGTTCCCAAGCCAAAAGCCAGCATAGTTGCCGCACCCATCCACAAATTACCAGTTTCCGCAGCTTTAATTTGGGCAGCATACAAAAAACCACAGGGCATCAAACCCCATGTCATCCCCAAAAGTGCTGGTGTCCACCATCTAGATTTTAGGGAAAGTTTGACCATTCCCCCACTCAGGCGATCGTGTAATTTTCCTTGCAACAAAGGATGTAACACCGGCATACGTGGCACAAGGTCGGGTTTTATTTGTCTTAACCCAAACCATATCAACATCAACCCTGTAATAATTGCCATCCAGCGGCGTAATTCACTACCCACTCCTGCCATTTGTCCACTGGCGAGTAACACCGAACCAAGCGCCCCAATGCCTGCACCAACTAGGGCATAACTCAACATCCGCCCCAAGTTTAGCAGTGTATGAAACTTTAATTGCTGTCGCCAATTTAAAGTTTCTTGTTTATTAGATAGGGAAAACGCCACGGATAGGGGACCACACATCCCCATGCAGTGACCAAAACTCCCCAGGAATCCTAGGGCGATAATAAGCAGTAAATCTAGCATAAATAAAGTTTTGAGTCCTGAGTCTTGAGTGAAGAATCAAGAGTGAAGAAATTGTTTTATTTATCTTATTTCTTTTTCTGTTTCAGCACTTTTCTAGCGGTTACTAGTTGCGGGTACTTCGATAGTTACAGTATCTTGAATCAATTTTCCATTATGAGCTAAACTTTCATGAGTGTTGGCGTTTAGGGAAACAGTAATCTCGTTTTTACCAGGCTTAAGATTTCCTAAATAGTACCAAGAACTATAAAGCCTAGTAATTTTTTCTTTGTTTATAGATAAATGAGCATGACCTTCTCCGGTTTTAGATGCTGTATTAACGTGTTCCGGTGCAAATCTGAAGTTAGAAACTTTAGCTTCTAAATTCCATCCTTTAATAGCATCTTTTTGCACAACTAAGTTCACTGATGGTACAAATTGATTAGAAGGAATTTCTACTGTTTTATGATGATATTCTCTATCTTTAACATCTGGAATATCACCTCGGACAATTGTCAAACTGTCTTCTAGTAAAGTTAGGCAAACTAAAGCAGTTGATGTGAAAAATATTCTTTTTAACATTACAGTTAATAGCATCTTTGTTAGCCAAGATGCTTTGGGTGTTTCATGGGGAACTTTAAATTAAGTTTTTACCTCTGTCAAAAGACGAGTTGTCAAACTTTCTGAAGACGCTAGTCTATATCAGAGGCGCAATTATACATCGGTTTATCAATTATAAGAGAATTGGTATATTTATGAAAAAATGGATTTGGCTGGTGCTAGTGCTGCTTGTGGCAGTTGTAGTGATGGGTATTAATGTGTTTTTTCACCCAACGGAAGAGGCACCAGTTATTGCAACTACGCAAGTGGAAACACCGCAAAGAAAACCAGAGCCAAAGCAGGTGACAAACACTCCCCAAGTGTCTGCTGACAGGTTATTTGCTCACGTTCAAAAGTTGAATTTTAAGCGCTTTACTTCTTCAGAGCGATCGCGTTCTCGCAGTTACATTACATCTGAACTGAAAAAATTAGGTTGGAAACCAACGTTAGAAAAATTCTCTGACGGTGTGAATATCTTTGCGGAACGCCAAGGAACTGACAACACAGCAGGAGCAATTCTCGTGGCAGCGCATTACGATACAGTTGCCATCTCTCCTGGTGCTGATGATAACGCTAGTGGTGTGGCTGTAGTGCTGGAAGTTGCCCGACTTCTCGGTTCGCGTCCTACTCCCAGAACGTTACAGCTAGCATTATTTGACAAGGAAGAAGAAGGACTTTTGGGTAGTAAGGCTTTTGTGACAAACGTAACACGCTTAGCTTCCTTGCGGGGAGCGATTGTCATGGATATGGTGGGTTATGCTTGCTACACTGTTGGCTGTCAGCAATATCCTACAGGTTTGCCTGTCACTCCACCTAGCGATAAGGGCGATTTTTTGGCAGTAATCGGCGATGCAGAACATTTTCCTCTGCTCAATGCCTTTCAAAACTCAAATCAAATTAATTTGCCGCCAGTACTAACATTGCCGATTCCCCTCAAAGGCTTGCTGACACCGGAGACTTTACGCAGCGATCATGCGCCATTTTGGTATCAAGGAATCGGTGCAGTGTTGGTGACAGATACCGCGAATTTACGTACTCCCCACTATCACCAAGCCAGTGATACACCGTCAACAATCGAGCGATCGTTTTTTACAGGTTCGGCGCAAATTGTGGTGAATGCTACTACTGTGTTGTTAGGCGATCGCACGTTTTGACACTCCCCTGGCTAATTAAACTTCGCTGATGTGTCCCTACCTTATATTTGCTCGTCTTTGATTCATTGAGGAGTAACCAGTGGTGAAGTCTCGTTCCATGTCCCTGAGAAAACAAAATTTTCTAAGGGTTTACGGGTGCGCGGTGCTAACGTTCGTTGCAACAGTCTTTCAGAGAGCGTTTGCGGATCTCCTACATAACCCAGTGCGATCGCTGCCACTGGTTCATAACCTTCAGGAATGCTGTACAGCGATCGCGATAAAGGTACATCAAATCCTGCCATTTGGTGAATAAATAGCCCCAATGCTGTTGCTTGTATTGCTAGTTGAGCTGCTGCTGCCCCAAGATCATGAAAAGCGTGTCGATTTTCCACGCCGTTGCGCTCAAACTGTAGCTTCGCCACTGATAGCATTAATACTGGGGCAGTCTTCGCCCACTCTTGATTACCTTCTGCTAAACAGCTCAGTAAACGGTCGAATTCAGCCTGGTTGTCCTTAGTTGCAACGATAAAACTCCACGGCTGCTCGTTGTAAGAAGAAGCTGCCCATCGTGCTGCTTCTAACACACTGCGTAATTTTTCTGGTTCAACCGATTTTTCTGAAAAAGCTAGAGGACTCCAGCGTGCTGATAACAAATCATCAATCGGATATTGAGTATCAGATGATTTGTTGACTGCAAGATTATCAAGCTTCTGCATAAAATTTGCTTATTAAAATGACGAAGAGTTTTATTTTTTCCTTTGTCCTGATCAACAAAGTAAGTGGTACTACTTGACCCAACGTCTATCTAGGGAATGAGATATTTTTTAGTCTTTTTATTCCTAAAAGAAGATGAATTGAATTTAAAAATCCATAATTGGATAAATATAACTTAGTTAAGGCAACCCCTTAGAATATAGCAATCCTAGAAATAATCTTAATAAGAGCAAAAATTATGTTAAGCATACTTTGGGGTGTTGTAGTTATACTAGTTGCTTTTTGGGCATTAGGGCTGGTACTTCATATTGCGGGTAATTTAATTCATGCAGTGTTACTTTTAGCGATCGCTCTTGCTATCTATAATTTTTTCAAAGCGCGTGATGTTTAAGTCTGATTAATACTTAATGATTAAACGCCTGAGATATTAATTCCAGGCGTTTAATATAATCAGTAATTTTTAATTTTTAATTAGTTTCGTCAACGGGTCCCTTTTCTAGCTTGCGACCAACCATATACCACAAACCCACGGCATAAGGAATGTAATTGAGTTCTGTAAAACCTGCTTTTGCAAACTCATACTCGAAGTTGAAATGGATAAAGTCATCCAACCACGGTTCTTGAATAGAAGCGCTCAAAGCATATTCACCACGAAATGTGTCAGCGTATAGTACCCAACCTCCGGGTTTGGTGATCCGGTACATCTCCTTAAGAATTTTAGGCGTCCACTCATATGGCGTGTCGTGCAAGAGTAGTGATGAGGTGACAAGATCAAAGGAGTTGTCAGGGTAGCCAGTGTGACGGGCATCCACCTGCTCGAACGATGCCCGCTCACTAAATCCAGCCTTGTTAAACTTGTGCTGACTGATCACCAGCATGTAAGGCGAAACATCAGTAACGCGAAAAGTGGCTTGTGGAAACCGCCGTGCCAGAGCCAGCGCTCCTTCAGCCGTACCTGCACCAAGCTCTACCACCGTATCAATTTGAGTGTCTTTAGGAATTAGTTCAGCCATTTTCTCGCGCAAAGAATGGCAACTAACATTGTGGCTGAGGGGAATAATAACATCCATAGCAGCATCCCAGGCTAAACACATCTGAGGGTTGGTGTAGCCATCGGTTACACCATGAATGGGAGCGTGGATGTAGTCAGGGTAATATTCATGGTCGGTACGGTAGCCTTTTACTTCCTCTGCCCAATTAATTGAGGCATATTCCTGCATTACTGAGGGCATCGCTGCGTTAACACGTCGAATCACCTCGGTTCGATACGCTTGTTTTTCCTGTGCGGTCTTTCTCGGCATAAATGAACATCTCCTACTTACACTGGTTGCTTAGTTTTGTTGACTCCAGGAGTGGGAACAAGAAATAAACTGCATTCTCCAATATAGTTTAGCCTCAAGTTGTATGAGATGCATAAGATGCTTGGCAGACTGTTAGTCGTGAAGATGATGCCACACATGGATGCGTAGTTTCCCCAGCTTTGGGTCTAGTACGATGCGTAAGTCCTACATTATTTGTAATTGCTCGTAATCATCGGGCGTATCAATATCAATACGCCCTTGCAAGAAAGGAATAGAAGTAACTTGGTTGATATATTTGCCAATTATCTGCTTGGCACCTTCTCCTTGTTTAAGGGTCATCAATTGTGAGAAAAAAGTATGGTGAAATAAAGCTGGTACGCCTAATGTGTCTGCATATTCGCAAGCAACGATCGCTTTATCACTTCTACGATATGCTTCTACAAGTTGATTGATAACTTGCACAGAAACAAAAGGCTGATCGCAAAGTGTAATCACTACTGCTTCTACGTTTTGCTGCAAAGCATTTACAGCTTCAATACCAGTCCGAATTGAAGAATTCATCCCCGAAGCCCATTGAAGATTTTCTACAATCTGCACAGGTAGTTGACAAACTTCCGGTTTTATGGTTTCGGCATTTGCCCCAAGTACAACGATGACGGGTTGGTTTCGGGAGGCGATCGCTACTTCTGTTATATGACGAAGCAAGCTGCGCCCCTTATACGGTAACAGTTGTTTTGGTTTGCCCATGCGAGTCGATGCACCCGCAGCTAAGATGATGATGCCAATATTTGATTCACTAGTTTCTAGCGTTTGAGTGGCGTTTGTCATCATGATTATGGCGATTCTTAGAAAAGTAGTCAAAAGTTAAAAGTCAGAATTTCACTTATCTCCTGACTTATTTCTGCCTTATTTTCAAAATAAGAATTCGGCGGGGATGTTGGGCGGGGATGTTGGGC
>CAXTNZ010000276.1:0-8748 GCA_964245695.1 uncultured bacterium
CCAAACTATCCCATCCCTTCCCCCCGCCGCGGCGGGCCCCCCCCCCCACCCCCCCCCCCCGCTTCCCCCCTCATGAGCGTAAATCCAGGCACTTCTCCAATTTGACGATCGCCTGTGCTGAGAGCCATTTACGTATTATATACATTTATACAGTTATATCTATGACTTTTTATTGCGTAAACTCATTCTCGCGAATCGTGTTACTTTACTACACTCCTATTGGTGTATTAAGGGTTTATCCAGACAGGTGCAAGATCTGAGTAGAGCAACTACCCATTGAAAAGTTTCACGGCATTGGAGAAGTGACTGCTACCAAAATGCACTCGTTGGGCATTCGCACTGGCACTGATTTGAAACAGCGATCGCTTGCTGAACTAATCCAACATTTTGGTAAAGCAGGGCATTACTACTATAAAATAGCCAGGGGACAAGACGACCGTGCAGTAGAACCTAACCGCATCCGTAAATCGATTGGCGCTGAAACATCGTTTGCAAAAGATTTAAGCGATCGCGCTCTGATGCTGTTGGAACTCGAAAAAATTGCCCAAACTGTAAAGCTGCGTTTAGACCAACATCAAACTGGAGGACGCACTTTAACGCTCAAAGTGAAGTTTTCTGACTATCAACAAATAACGCGCAGCAAAACTGTGCTGACTTCAATTCAGGAGTTGAATGAAATCATTATCATGGCAAAGTTGCTGTTTGAAGGAATTGAACTAAGCGATGTCTCACGACAAGCCGCTCCGCGTCTACGCAGTATTCGGCTATTGGGCATTTCACTATCAAATCTTGATAATGAAAATGCCGGTGTATTTGTTCAACTATCATTATTCGAGGCATTTCGATAAGGGACATCCACTTACATTTTCTTATAGCCCCTTGCCGATAAGAATAATTTGCAATTAATTTTGTTTGGTTACTTACCGCTACTCTTTAACAAGCTTCATATGTTTTTCAACAGCGCTGCTGAAGTCCTCGTAAGAAGAAACTCCCACAATGGTTTCTGCTAAGGAACCATCAAAGAAAATTAAAACCGCTCTTTATGCTGCGAAGACCGAATTTTTTAAACATCGGCTTGTTGTTATCCACATCTACCTTAACAACCTTGTAAGACCAAAGTATTCCTGGGCTAGCTGATCCATTAATGGACTAATCAGACGACAAGGACCACACCAAGTAGCAGTAAAGTCAACAACAACAACTTTTTGCTCACTTAAAAGAGCATCAAATTCGCTTTCACCGAATGTAAGCAACTATGTCAGTTTCTGTAGACATTTCTTAATTCCTTAATATTAAACTGAAATTTTAGTAACAAGGTAACTGTATAGACTATATACTACAAGCGATCACCCCTAATTCAAGAGAACCATAGTTCACAAATCGCAAGTATGCTCCCACAACTCATATCTTGCCTACTGGTTCTGAGGGATAATCAGCCAGCAAGTCACTTGTAAGACCCTTGGAACCCAATCAGCTAAACCTATTTTCAGATTTGAACCTTACACCAGCACCTAGAGCAGAGACACTGGTGATGAGCCAAGAGGCGCTGCTGGGGTGGAAAACGCAAATATTTGATTATCAGCAACGGGTGAGGCAAAGTACGCCGCCACAACAGACAGCATTATTCGACATCGCCTCGTCCCACTGCGACCCCGACCAAATTGACCCGCTGATGCTGCAACTGCAATCAATGTCCTTTTACAGAATGCCAGCAGACAGTCCTGGCGATGCGTGTTTGTATTTTATTGTTGACTCTGCGGCTGGCTTAATTTTGTATGTGGGCGAAACTTGCCGCAGTAACAAACGATGGAAGGGAATACACGATTGCAAAGATTACATCGAGAGTTACCAAAGTTTACATTATCGATATGGGTTGCAGACAGCAGTAAATATCGCGTTTTGGTGGGACACCCCGGTGCAGACTAGACCAAGGCAGCAGTTAGAGCAGGCACTGATTCAAAAATGGAAGTCACCCTTTAATAAGGAAAACTGGCAGAGGTGGGGACAACCGTTTGGGTGAAGTAAGTAAAATCCCTAAGCACGAGTCAGCAATTCTAAGTTATGCCCATTGGGGTCATAAAAATAGAAACCACGCCCCCCCTTCCTATGGTTAATTTGACCTTTATTTTGATGCATTGGGTCACTGCTATATTCGATACCTTTCTCTTTAACCCGTGTAAATATTGTATCAAATTCCTCATCGCCAACATGAAACGCATAGTGATGCGACTCCAATACTTCCCAATCGGCAAAGTCCAAAGTTAACGTGTCATTAACGCGCACAGCAGCGAAGTGACCAACACCAGGCTCAACCTTCAAACCGAAAATGTCTGCAAAAAACTGTGCCGATGCTTCTTTATCGCGTGATCTTACAATGGTGTGATTTAAAACAATAGCCATGATACACCTCTAAAAAACTTATGGGTGTTATTTCCACCATGACTCTTTAAATCTTCTATTGCCATCTTCCTAAGGGAAGCGATCGTGCGCCAAGAATAGGGCTAATGCAGTTATTTAATTTGCCAAATCTGAACTAATCGCAATGGTTTCTACTGGTTGGGTATGCCCACTTTCGCCCTTTAGCACAAGGAAAGTGCGTAAATCCCAAACCTTCATTGTTGGGGTGCTTATCCCACCACTTACAATCCGCTTACCATCTGGACTAATCGCAATTGAAGTAACACCATCTGAGTGAGCGTCTAAACTACGCAACAATTTCCCGGTACGTAAATTCCAGAATTTAATTGTATCATCTCTACCTCCACTAATCAGGGTTTGCCCCGAAGGGCTAATCACAACTGCTCGAACACCAAAAGTCACTTTTTTATGTCCAGTCAGTGTGTGAACAAGTTGAATATTTGTTTGGGACTGAGTAATTGTACTCTTGCCTATAGGAAGATTTGAACTAGAAGAATGTACATCAATAACAGTGATGTTTACTGCAATCGCTAAGGCTATAATGACTGGTTTGGATTTGAGAAAATTCAATAATTTCATGGTGCTTAGGTAATCCCTCCCTGAGCCATGCCCTATATCCTCCGTGTAAGACAGATACCTGAGCGCAACCCAAATATTTCAGTAAGAAAGCTGCTCGACAAGATTGACCATAACCTTTATTTAAAGTATCTTCATAAACAATTAACCATTCTGTACCAGATATTCCTACCCCGCTCATAATTTCTGCAAAATACTCTTGCAATTTCTTTAATCCTGCTGGGGAGGAATTCTCTAAAAGATAGGTGAAAAAATCTCTAATATTTATGGATTGAGGAATATGAGAAATAGCATAAACTTCGGCAGTTCGCGTATCAATAATGACAGTCTGTGATGAATTTCCTACTAACACAGACGTGAGTGATTGAGGAGAGATGAAAAGTTTTGTATTCACGCTTTCATGCTGATGTTATCGTACCATTAGGCATTATCGTGCTTGGTAGATTTGTGTTTGGGAATCCAAATCACAGAAGAATGAATGTTGAATGTTACGAGAGAACTTTTGTGGCTGTGTTGTTTTAAAACTGATAACTTGTTAACATGTTTCTTGGTTTTGGAGGAAACGGAGGCGAAGGGGGGCGATGTCTACGACGGGCTGTGACGCTCGAACGCGAGTAGTGTGTCGTAGACAAGACTCGAAGAGAGCTTCTCTACGAGACGCTACGCGCAGCTTGCTTCCCCGTAGGGGTACGCTATCGCTTGGCTACTATTTAATAAACGCTTTGTAGTCTTCAATTTTAGTAGCCAAGCGTGATGCTAGAAATGGGCTGGCATTCTGCAAAGCTTCATAAATTTCAATACCTTCTTCTCGATATCGAATAATTTTGTCTTGATTCCAATAATGTGGTAGTGCTTGTAGGTTGCTGATTCTATCTGCTAACTTTACCATCCATATTTCTGGTGGCTCTTGTTTTATCTTTCTTAAACTATCCGACATTTGAAGATGTTTCAAGCGAGAATTATCTTTAGTCAGAGCAAGTACACCATTGGCGACAGCTTCACCAAATTTGGTTTGTATTTTCTCAAAAGTTGTTTTTGTATCTTCAATGGTGTCGTGCAAAATTGCACATTGAAGTGCTAGATTTCCATCATGATACGATTCTGCACTCAAAGCAGCAATTACTTCCATGCTCACAAAACTCAAGTGCATAATATAAGATATATTTGTACCTGGGAATTTCTGCCCTTGATGTGCGTGTGCCGCAAATTGATAGGCTTTGATATAACTTTCTTGTGACCAATTATTTGGCATAAATTGATTTAACCAGGCTAGAGTTAATATCTTGGATTTTGGCACAGCCGCTCAGTGCCATTGCCACATCTAGTTCATCGCGTAGCAACGATATAACGTGAGATACGCCTGCTTGTCCTTCAACAGCAAGCCCCCAAAGAACGGGACGACCTAATAGTATTGCTTTTACTCCCAATGCCAGGGCTTTCAATATGTCCGTACCCCGACGAATACCACCATCTAACAGCACTTCTGCTTTACCATCGACTGCTTGTACCACTTCGGTTAAAGCATCTAGAGAAGCTAATGCACCATCTAATTGACGACCGCCATGATTGGAAATCACGATCGCTTTGGCTCCACATTCAACTGCCCGAAGCGCGTCATCTCCTCGTAAAATCCCTTTAATTACCAAAGGTAACGGCGATAATGACTGCAACCATTCCAAATCGCGCCAAGTAATCGCTGGGTCTAGTTGCTCGGCAAAATAAGCAAATAATCCAGATTCGCCTGTTTCATGGAGAATGTCTTTGGTAACGAGATTAGCTGCTCGTAAACCCGGTGGTAAAGCGAACTCGTTACGCTTATCTTTTTCTCTACATCCCAATACAGGAGCATCCACAGTCAGACAAAGTGCTTTGTAGCCTGCATTATATGCCCTTTCTACCAAACTACGAGTCAAAGAGCGGTCTTTGTGTATATAAAGTTGGAACCATTGCAAAGCATCTTTAAAGTCGTGACATGAAGCTACTTCCTCAATGCTCTTGGTCGATAACGTACTCAACACCATACCGACACTAGAGGCAATCGCCGCAGACGCAGTGGCAACTTCTCCATCGGGATGAGCGAGACATTGAAATGCCATTGGCGCAATAAGAAGCGGTAATTGCAGCGGTTGTCCTAAAACGGTTGTTGTTAAAGATCGCTCGCTCACATCTACCAACATTCTCGGTAGTAGCTTGATTCTTTGAAAAGCAGCTTGGTTATCCTGCAAAGTTACCTCGTCCCAAGCACCACTACTGTAATAATCAAACGCCATGCTCGACAGATGGTTTTTTGCTATTTTTTCATACTCAAATAAATTGATGGGTCTATTGAAGCGATTGCTATCTGGTAGAACCGTCATAATTGCAGAATAATATTATAATTTCTTAAGCTTATGCGAGTATGTGTTTTGGACACATTTCACCTTTGGGGTATCTGGAATAAAGCTCGACGGCAGTGCCGCAAATAGGGCAGGTTTGTGTAGTCATTTTTTTCATCTATGGGTTGCGATGCCTGCGGCGGGCTGCGCCTACGCGTTTTAGCATCCCCGTTTAACTCAATTTTATACGCCGGACTCACATAGTCGGTGCGATCGCCCTTTAACACGCGAAAATTGGGAGCGGTGGGGGCAGCCGTTTGGGTAGTGGCTGGTAACATTTTTATCCGTGAGTCCGGCGTATATTTTTCTTATTATAGTTGCAGCGCTTCTGGGAGTAGGGGAGTGCGATCGCGTTGCGGTGGACTGAATAATAAGGTATTCAATCCACCATTATTTTGCTCTCGTTACTGATGAAAGCCGACGCAGTTAAATCTTGACTCGTCGTCGGAGTCAGCTTTACTCCTCATCAACTTTTTCAATATCATCAGGTGTACCAGAGGCAGAAATTTTTGATGCGCCAGATTTACCTGCACCCGAATTGCCACCAGAAGCGCCAGCACCGCCTGAGTGTTTAGAATCTGTGTTGCCTTGTTCTTCTTGAAGCTGTTCAAGGCGGTTTTTTTCTTGAGCTTTATCTTTTTGGTCAGCCATATTTTATTTACACTTTTCGCTACGCAATCGCTTTTAAGTCTACCATTTTCCTAATTCTTGCCACACCAGAGGCAAACGCTTTTACTTTTATCTAATTCGCTGCCAGCAAACACCGATAAATGATACTGCAAAACCGGAATGTATGATGATTACAAGTGCATTAGTCATGCCACCAATAAAGCTGTAGATTTGGGCGATCACTACCAGACTATGAAAAGTAGATAAAGTGATTAATCCCGGTTTTAGTTCTTTTTTATGAGTCAAATCCAGCATTAAATAACTCAAAGTCCCTAAAGCCAAAGCACCGCATCCAATTACCCGCAATAAAGAAATAGACAGTTCGCTATCCTTTATAAGCAAAGTTGGAAACAAGAGAAATACACAACCAATTTCTATTTCAAAAATAGTATTGGCTATTAATAGCATTCGCATTTAGGAAACCACACTTGCGACTCGGATACAACCAAAACATAACTTTATATGCGGGACTCACATACAAGCGATGCCTTTGGCGGTTCGCGGAGCGACCATCGCTTACTGTTACTGGACATAATCCGAAATGCTGCTACCTAGATTTGTAGCAACATTTACCAAATAAATTATTGCTAATTAAAAAATCAAAACCTCGATGCTTAAACCTTTACGAATCTCGGCTACTGTGATATACACGCAACTAATGTTAGGTACAGTAAGTGCCGTGCCGCTGTTTTCTACCTCTGTCCGTGCCGAGCAAAACGTGCCGGAAGGTGAAGTATATCGCGGTGGTGGCTACACTGTTTTTCTGGTAGGAGACTATTACAAGGGCTGTGATGCCCAAAAGCATTGTATTGAAATTGACCGCATAGCTAAGAGAACACCAGAGCAATCTAGCTGGAAAAATAGGGGATATACTTACAGTATGTCGGACTTAAGCGAGCAACATGGCAAACCTAGAAAACGTTTAAGGGTAGTAGACCCCAAGGGAAAAGTGATTGTCAACGTTGTGATGACACTTGAAGACATTTTCAACTAATTGGCACTAGAAGAGCGCGAGCGCACATAAGAGGCTCTCGTCAGTAAGCCACACTGCCATCAATCCTTCTCGATCAAGTGCCAGCAACTCACTAAAAATGCATTAGGCTCTCGTCAGTAAGCCACACTGCCATCAATCCTTCTCGATCAAGTGCCAGCAACTCACTAAAAATGCATGTTGCAAATACATTTCCACAACGCATCAAATTCTTCCGACTCGGCATCAGTTTGCGGTGTTTTTTTCGTTACCAGTCCCATATGAGCGTCGGAATAAGTGTCACCAATCGGATAAAAGTAAAAAAACTTATACCACAAGCAGGAAGGCTGATTTGGTGATGATAGTTTTATTTTCGTCTATAAATACTAAATTATATCTGTAGTTATAGTTTTACTAGTTGTAACAGGAGCGATTATTCACCCATTTGTATGAGGTAAACAGTAAGCGAATAGATGTATTTTGTTATTTATAACAGCAGAACAAAAAGATACTTCTACTTTTACTAAATTTTATTCACCGTGAATGTTAATCTAAATTTTCGGTTATTGAAGCAAGTATTTATTTCTTTTATCTTAATTAGTTTAGTAACAGCTTGCGAATCAATTCAAGCACAGCAAATAACTGTTCGGCAGTCAAAAGTTATTTTTGATGATAGTAATGGCGAATTAACTGACCCTTGGTCAGTGCGTACTTACTATATTTATACACCAAAGTCTTATTCTCCTAGTCGTCCTATGCCATTAGTTTTAGTATTTCATGGGGATGATGGTAGCGGACGATCAATTAGTAATGTCTCAGGCTTTAATGAATTAGCAGAACAAAAAGGGTTTATTGTAGTTTATCCTGATGGAATTGACCATAAATGGAGCCTAAGAAAGAAGGGCAAAAGGAATATTGATGATATCTCTTTTGTCAAAAATTTAATTAATCACCTACAGCAAGTTAGAAATATCGATGACCGTAGAATCTACGCTACTGGCTTTTCTAAAGGTGGAATATTAACTCAGGCTTTAACTTGTCAACTATCTGATAAGATAGCAGCTTTTGCTTCTGTTGCTGGTTCTCTGCCAATGCGACTTGAACAAACATGCCAACCGCCTCTTCCTGTATCAATATTGATGATTAACGGTACAAACGACCAATCTGTACATTATCAGGGCGACAAAAAAACTCAAAAAGGAGCGCTCGTTTCCATTCCGGAAGTAGTAAATTTTTGGCGATTACGCAACCAATGTCCCACGTATACTGCAAACGATGTAACATTGGCGGTTGACAACCAAAGCAGTGGCGATAGAGTTAAAACCTATTCCTACTCCGGTTGTAGCGCTGGTTCCGAGGTTTTACAATTGGCTGTAGTTAATGGGGGACATCTTTGGTACGGTGGTACTTCTAGTGATGAAAATGTTAACAAGTTCAATAACAGCCTCGGTTTGAACTCAACTCAGACGATTTGGGATTTCTTTGAGCGTCATAGTTTACCCCCAGAATAAAGTGCAAACGCACTTTATCAATAAGAACACCTCAATGTAAGAGCGTAACTTAACTTTTGTACGACGCTGGACTCACATACAACTGATCGCACTATAAAGCCAAAGTGAACCTGTTCTTCAATTGGTGCTGAACCACTTTTGATAAAGCTTTTGATAAGTGCCGTTTTCTTGTAATGTTAGCAGGGCTTTATTAACAGGCTTTCGATAGGGACTGTTTGCCCCAAAGACA
>CAXTNZ010000277.1:0-8680 GCA_964245695.1 uncultured bacterium
CCCGGTTGCAGGTAGCGAGAACGCATTTGCAACTGGTGAAAACCCGGTTGCAGGTGGTGAAAACTCGTTTGCAGGTGGCGAGAACCCATTTGCAACTGGTGAAAACTCGTTTGCAGGTGGTGGCAGCAACCCGTTTGCAGGTGGTGAGAACCCGTTTGCAGGTGGTGGTGCTAATCAGCAACCATCCTTCGATATCTCGCAATTTGTCTTCGGTAACGACGACAAGCTAACATTCTTAACTGGTGATGGCAGTGTGCCTCAGTTATCATCCTCGGAGATATTGAAGACTGTTCAAGCTGATATCTTAAGCGTAACTAAAATTCTCAACTCTGGAGACTTGTTTGCAGGTGGTAACAATACGCCTTTGCAAACACCCTCCGATCTCTTGATGCTGTTCAAGAATGACATGTTCAGCTTCAATAGCGGTGTCAACGCTGTCAACCAATTGGCTAGTGGTGACAACTCGTCTAGTGATGGTAGCAACCCTTTCCTCAGCCTATTTAGTGGTGGCAGCCAGGATAAGGAAATACCTTACGATATCTTGAACGTCGCCCTTGAAGGTATCTTACCTTTTAGTGGCTCTGACAGCGTGTTTAATACTAGCGAAGGCGAAATACCCATTGGTTATGGCAACCACGACTTTGGTCTTAATAACGCAACCATCGGTAATGCCAACTGGGACTACGGAAACTCCAACGCAACCATCGGTAATGGTAACTGGCTTTGGGACTCCAGTCGTAACAACGCAACCATCGGTAATGGCAACTGGAATTTAGATGCCTCTCATGACAACAAAACCATTGGTAATGGCAACTGGTATTGGAATTCAACTAGTGACAATACAACCCTTGGTAATGGCAATTGGGACTTCGGAAATAACAACACAACCCTTGGTAATGGTAACTTTGATTTCGGTAGTAACAACACAGTGATTGGTAGTGGTAACAAAGTCTTCACCAGTAACAGCATAGTTATTGGTAATGGCAACTGGTCTGTCGCTATTGACAAATCAAGTGCTGGTGCTAGCGACTTCCTCAGCCAGCTAGATACTTGGGTGTCGTCAATGGGAGTCAAGGATGCTACTGATAACTTGGTTAATTCCCTCTTAGGCAAACTGGGTGAAGCTTTTCAACCGTTAACAGGCGATCTCAGTGCATCAGGTACTGACACATTTAACAAACTCATTGTCTCCCAAGGCGCTCAAACTTACAGCGTTTAATTGTTGTGGTGAGTTAGTGAAAACACAAACCTAGAGACTAATTAGGTTTTAAGGAATTCGCCAACAGCATTAGGCACATTCTTCAGTATTACAAAATATTTGTTGGTTAATGCGATCGCACTACCACCCGACAAACCCGGTTTTTTCAAAAAACCGGGTTTCTTTTTTGTCAGACTTCTCGGATTGCTTGCTATAAATGCGCGATCGCGCTATTTAATTATAAATAGAATTAGTAAGATGCAATTGGCGACAAAGTCGGCAAATGTTACTTGCAGATATTGCGATCGCCCTTAATAACATAAAGATGACCCTCGTCTGTACTGGGATTGGGGTTGGTTGTAAGATAATCATGCAGGCTCGCGCATCCACGCTCTAATAGTTGTGGCAAATCCAATATTTGTAGTTCTATCCCGTCGAGTTTCCAAATTTTAACTGTTTTGTCCTGACTAGCCGAGACAATCATCTTGCCATCAAAACTAAAATTGACACTCCTGACATCACCGTTATGTCCCCGAAAGGTTTTTAATAAAGTACCATCCTTCACACTCCAAAGTTTGATGGTGTCGTCATCACTAGCTGAAGCAATCATTTTGCCGTCAGGGGAGAAACTTAAGTTGTTAACCCCATCGGTATGTCCAGTCAAATTTCGCAACAAGCGACCTTCCCGACTCCAAAGTTTCACCGTTCCGTCCTGACTACCAGATGCGAGCAACCGCCCATCAGGACTGAAAGTTAAACCCCAAATACTAGCGTCATGTCCATTGAGGGTTTTAATCAAACGACCCTCGCGACTCCAAAGTTTGATAGTATTATCAGCACTAACTGATGCCAACAACTGATTATCTGGGCTAAATTCGATGTTAGTCACCCAACCGTTATGCCCAGAAAGAGTATGGAGCAGACGACCTTCCCGACTCCAGAGTTTAACAGTTCTGTCAGCACTGGTGGAAGCGAGGAGTTTACCGTCAGGGCTGAAGCTCATGCTAATTACCCAATCAGTATGCCCCTTAAGGATGTGCAGCAAAACGCCGTCACGCTTCCGCAGTTGGATAGTGTGGTCAGCACTTGCTGTAGCAACGGTGTTTTCGTCCGGGCTGAAGCTAATGCTAGTGATATCGTTAATAGGGGCAGAGACAGTTTTTAGCAACTTACCGTCTAAACTCCACAGTTTCATCGTGTTATCGCTACTCACGGAGAAAACGGTATTACCTTGAGGATTAAACCAAGCGCTATTAACACCATCCTTATGCCCAGAAAGAGTTTTTGGCACAGTGATATCATCCAGGCTCCAAAGTCTGATAGTGTAATCATCGCTAGCGGAAGCAAGTAGCCGCCGGTCTGGGCTAAAACTAACACTATTGACTACATGGCTATGCCCTTGGAGAGTTAAGAGCAGTAGACCATCCAGGCTCCAGAGTTTAATGGTTCTATCAGCACTCGTGGAAGCGATAATTTTGCCATCAGGTGAAAAACTCACGCTTGTGACATCATTACCATGTCCACTGAGGGTGCGAAGCAGACGACCGTCACGACTCCAGAGTTTGACGGTATCATCAGTACTGGCAGAAGCAAAAGTTTTTCCATCTGGCGACCAAGCTACACTCAGAATCCCATCGGTATGTCCAGAGAGAATTTTCAACTGACGACCATCCAAACTCCACAGTTTAATTGTGCTGTCATCGCTGCCAGAAGCGATAATTTTGCCGTCAGGTGAGAAACTGGCGCTATTTACACCCTGGCTATGTCCGGTGAGAGTTTTAAGTAACTTGCCGTCAAGACTCCAAAGTTTGATCGTGTCGTCATTACTAGCAGAGACAATAGTCTGCCCGTCAGGTGAGAAACTGGCGCTATTAACTCCCTCACTATGTCCAGAAAGGGTTTTTAGCAACTTGCCCTCACGACTCCAAAGTTTGATAGTGTGGTCAGCACTAACCGAAGCAATAGTATTACCGTCAGGTGAGAAACTTACACCATTGACCGCATCGTTATGTCCTCGTAGGGTTTGCAGCAAAGTACCATCACGCTTCCAGATTTTGATAGTTTTATCAGTACTAACTGAAGCCAGTATCTGACCGTCGGGAGAGAAAATCGCGCTAGTCACCCAAGAACTATGCCCAATTAAACGGTTGCGTTCTTGAGTTCCATCTATTGCCTGTTGTAGATTAGTTGCAGTTGTGGTTTTGATGTTTTTTGTAATACTAGGAGACATCAAATTACTGAAGAACATCATCCTCTGTAATTCCTGCCCTGCCTTGACACTAGTTAACAGTGCTTCCAGTTGCTTATGAGAGAGGAGAAAGTTTTCTGACAATGAATTTAAAGCTTCTATCTCTCGCAACTGAGCTTTTTGACTTTGCTGGTAAGCTAATACTCCGAAACCGAAAGCTGCCAGTCCCAGAATACTGATGATAGATACGGCTCTTTGAGCTTGTCTGAGTCTGCTTTTTTCCTGAAGTTGTTGTCGTTGTCTTTCTTTTAGACAAGCGGTAATGAACTGTTGAACATCAGAAGACAGCTCATCAGTGTAATTAATATAGATATCTTCCGCCTCTGCTAAACGCACACCCTGCAACAAAAAATCAGATTGCTGACCACTTTGTAACCATAAATGTGCTGCTAGCTCAATTTGACGTTGCGATCGCAACCTACTACGATTTTCCTCTAACCACCAACGCAATGTAGACCAATAGCGAATTAGCACCTCATGGGCAACTTCTATTGTGACGGGAGATGAGGGAGATGGGGGAGATGAGGAGGAGAAATAATTGTCCCCTTGTTTCCTTGTCCCTTTATCTGCCTTATCTGCCTTATCTGCCTTATCCCCCTTATCCCCCCATCTTCCCTCTTCTTCCAAATTCACAACTACCAGCTTGGCAGCAGTTAACGCCGTAAGTGTTCTTTCTACCAATGGCGCTGGATATTTTTTCACCATTAACTCTGATTTGTGTACGCGTCGCCTGGTATCTTCTGTACCTTCTCCTAACTGCGTCAGCGACAGAAAAATCCAACGAGCGCATTCTTGAGCTTCAGGATCTAAACTGTCATAAACTCCTTGCGCTTTGCTTTCCAATGCCCCTTTAATCCCACCCAGGTGCTGCTGATAAGCCTGTAAAGTTAATTTACCTGCAACCCGATGTTCCCACAACTGCTCTAACACAAATTCCAAAAGGGGCAAATCTCCTGGTGAGCAGTTTAACTCTTGCAAAAGCACTTCAACCAACACCGGCTCAACTGTTAAGCCGACTTGTTCAGCTGGGTTAATAATGACTTCGCGATACTCCTCCTCATTTAAGCAGGGCGGCACGAGTATGCTAGACTGCTGCAAAACCTGCGCCAATTTCGGTATTTCTAAACAGGAAGCGATAAAGTCTGCCCGCAGAGTGATGACTATTTTAAACTTCTCTTGTGCGTACTCTAGCGCCAAGAGCACAAGTTCTAAAAAGCGCTGTCTATCCGCAGTTTGGGCAAGAGTGAATAATTCTTCAAACTGGTCTATAACTAAAACAACCATTGGTTCTGGTCGGTTACGTACCCAGTGAGCGAATCCTTCTCCCCCTTGGTACAACATCCCCTCTAGTTGCATTTGCTGGTAAGCTTTTTCTTTCTCAGTACCGCTATCCACTAAGCGCCGCGATAACGCCTCTAAGGGATTTGCGCCGGGGCGAAAGCTTCTGATCCACCACTCTTCGCTACCGGGTAACTGCTTACCCCGCCGCAGTTCGGCGATTAATCCCGCCTGGACAACAGAAGATTTACCGCTACCAGAGGCTCCGACTACGGCAAGGAATGATTTTTTTGCCAAGTCATTAATAAGTTGCTGTGTTAAACTCTTTCTACCGTAGAAATACTGAGCATCTTCAGCGGTAAATGCTCTTAATCCTCGGTAAGGGCAAAGTCCTAAATCAATTGCTTCGGTTAAGGTAATGTCCCTGATGCCAGTGCTGGCAGGTATAACTTCAATAACGCCTTGTGCGCCGGATACCCAAATGTGCAATGGCAATGTATTTAAACAGGACAGTTGCAATTGGGTAATCCAACTAGCTACCGATAAACCAGCTTGCGGCTGGGCAACTTTCAGAGTATCGTAGAGAGTCTGGGCGAATTGTTCGGGATTGTCTTTTGGCGAGGCGGCGGCGATGATACACTGTCCTTGCTCAGACCCAAGTTGCAAATCTTCTAACCAATCTTGTAGAGACGCGACGCTCCTCGCCTCAAAGTCGGGAACCTCGAGCAGTTCTGAGGATCGGCTTCCTCCAATGAGACTTTTCTCTTGCCGACGCTGCCGGAAATTTCGCGTCTCGACAATAGGACAATCTAAGATGATAATTTGTTGGGCATAAGGCGATCGCCTGAGTTGTTGTCTTAACCAAGAGCGACTCAGTTGGATATCTTCTGCCAGTACTAACACAGCTTCGCCAGCTTCGGTTTCCTCCAGTCTTCCACGCAGATATAACAGCACTGTTGCCATTTCCAGGTTGCTTTGAGATTCTTTCCCCTTATGCAAACACTCTTGTATCGCTTGGTGCCAATCTTTAGCATTTACCTTTCCTGATTGAGGCAAATATTCCAATTCAAAACCACCAACACCGCGCAACAGTTTACAAAAAGCCAGAGTCGTCTTGTTAGTGCTAAGTCCCTCTACAACCAGCGCTTGTCGCGGATAGGACAATTCCACAAGCGCTGGTTTTAATCCCAGAATAATTTCTCCAACTCCTTCAACAATCCGCTTGGGAGTTTGCAGAGTATATTCTGAATAAAGTCTGGTTTCCCCTCTACCTCTTTTTTGCTGGTTAATCAGTCGCAGTTGTTGGTTGGTTTGCTCAATATATTGCCGCGTCTGATGATAAACATATCGGTAAAGTCCATCCGCCTCAATGAAACCGTGTGCATCAGCTGCTTGACCTCGCAACCCACGCATTAAATAATAAGTAAATACTCCGTGTCCCAATTCGGGAAATTCCCAGGATTGTTGATCTGTGTCACAAGAAAGCAAAGCATAGAATCCTTTACTTTTTTTCGCCTTTTGCCGCAATAATTCCTCCATTTGCGGTGTGGGGTTTTCGCGGTTTGCTGTTTCTCCTCTTGCTCCCCTAAGCGACATACCACCACTATGACAAGCATCCAGCCATACCAACTGAGTTTGCGCCCCACTATGTCCTAACAGGTGCAACAGTTCCTGTAACCCTAAACCTGTATTGAGTAAATTATTTGTTTGCGTATCTGCTAGACACAAAACTGCTTGCTGAGAGTTTGGCTCTAGCATCCCGTGTCCAGAAAAATAAAATAAAATCGTGTCCTGTGGTTTTGCCGCCGAGGCAATTTGCTTTAAACTGGCACGAATATTTGCCAGTGTGGGCAACCGAGAGGCAGAATCGTGGTGAATCCACACCTCTGTCTGCGGAAATGCTTGGGTTGCGTCTGCCAAAGCGTCTGCTAAGCCCTGACAATCAACTGCTGAGTAGCGCAAAGAGGGCAATCGCTCATCTTGGTATTGGTTTACCCCCACCAACAACAACCAAAGTTTTGCGAGTCCTGTTTCTAGGGCATAAGTTGAGCGACTAGTAGCAACACCAAGTGGAGACATTTTTTTAAAGTTATGATATAAAGTCTAGTTTTTGGTTTCAAGCTAAGGGTTAATAGCAACCAAGAAATGAAAGTCTACAGAAAAATTTTATGTTAGCATTAATACTAATTATTTAATGGCTTAAGTTTATTTAGGTTGACTGCTGTGTGTTTATGCAGTGTTGTCATAAGATAAATCAGGAAAAATTTATAAATTTATATATTTAAGTAGAGAAAGATCAGGGTTGGGGATAGGGCATAGGAAAAAAGCAACCTGACTTGAGAATGGGGTAAGGGTCAAGGGGCAAGGGGAAGGAGAAGAAGAGATTTTCATGTGTTATTCGTGTACGCAGTTCATGGCGGCTATTTAACATCTGATTTATAAAGTGAATCTTAAATCCCTAGGCTGCGTTAAAGAATTGTAAAGTACTATATTCATACGTAAGTACAGAAAGATTACCCGGAAGAAATATTTAGCAAGGTAGTCTTACTCGTAACGTACTAAGTTTATACTTAAGTACAGAAAGATTACCAGGAACAAATGTTTCACCAAGGTAGTCTTGCAAGTTAAGATTTTGAATTGGGATTGGGTTAAACGCCATTAATCAAAACTCTACCAAGCATTTTCAGCCCAGTGCTAGATAAAAAGGGTGCAAGGCAATACATCTCGGCTAGTGATGTCGATCCCTCAAAGATCCCCCCAACCCCCCGATGTATTGGGGGGCTATATTCCCCCCTTTTTAAGGGGGGTTAGGGGGGATCAAACCTTATCCGAGAAGTATTGGGGTGCAAGGAAAGAAAAAACGAAACTGAGAAAACTGCATAAAGCAACAGAACCAAACCTATTAAGTCTGTGAAAGGGTACAAACCGAAAACAGTTAATAGACATTGCCGAAAAAAGCAGTTGAGTCTATCTCAGTATTAACAAAAGTTCACTAAATTTTCACCGAATGCAACGAAAGCATTCTGTAGATAAGCGTATTGCTACAGAGGTCTTAGTCTCACACATATAAGGAGATTATTTGAAATGAAAAAGCAAGTTTTGAGTGTCAAAAATTCTGCTGCTAAGCTGGTGAATCGTTTGCAGTTACTGACAAACCTAAAAGTGGAGAAAATAAAAGAACCAACAGTTAATCCGCAACCAACGACACCACCGAATCCTATACGAGTAAGGAAAATAGGAGAACCAACAGTTAATCCGCAACCAAGGAGACCACCAAATCCTATACGAGTAAGGAAAATAGGAGAACCAATAGTTAATCCACAACCAAAGAAGACACCAGAGCCAGTCAGATCAATCGGAGAAGGAACTGTTGATCCACAACCCACAACCCCACCAGAACCTGTACGGTAGTAGCTTTGATGTTAAGATGAAACAGCAAATTTTCAGTCAGCGCGATCGCTGCCAGCAATAGTAACCGCAACCTCAACTGTACTTAAATCAAAAATCACACAAAAATTGATATGAAACAGCAAATTTTCAGTTTAGCGATCGCTTTACCAATAGTATTGGCTAGTGCAACATCTAGTTTTGCTGGTGAAGCTGTGAAAAAACCAGTAGCGATACTCACCCCTATTCCCAGCGCTACTGTTAAGCCAGTGGTATCTAAACCCGTGACTGGTGGTGGAGAAGATACACACAGAAATGGTGAAGGAAGTGTGACAAAAAAACCAGTGAAACCTCCTATCTCTCCCCGTAGAGAACCAGTTTCCCTCAAGCAAAGAGTAATTTTGCAACCTGGTTTGAACTCTACTTTGCCAAATCAAAACATAAATCGCGCTCCTGGCTATTAACCTTGGGGTTATTCTTTAAATAATCATGCAACCAACGACAACTGCGAATCAACAGATGATCTAAATCTGTGGAAAGCAGTTCTTTGCTGTCGATACGCCACAGTT
>CAXTNZ010000278.1:0-8645 GCA_964245695.1 uncultured bacterium
AGGGAGATGAGGGAGATGAGGGAGATGGTGAAACATTGGCTTCCCTTACTTCCGTAAGCAATTTTTCTAGGAAGGGGAGAACTTCCCCTAGTGGTGGTGTCCACATTTGGGGTTGTCCGTTGACTATCCGAGGAGCGCCTGCACAGATAGAATAGCGAGTTAGTTGGGGGCGATCGCTTTTGTTTGGGTAAGGACTTTCAAGTAAAGTGGCGATTCGGGAATCGGTGGGCTGAAATAAAGTAGCGAAAATCTCAGAACCAGTGCGATTTTCTAGCTTGAGCGATCGCCAATACCAAGGCTTGATCATACCGTTTATGAAACCTCATTTCCTAAAGCCAGCCGCACTCCCCAAAATAAAACTAAAGTTGCAATCGCTACCCAGTCACGGGTTTTCAGCCGTAATTCGTGCCACTGTACACGATGTTCATGAGGACTGGTAAAACCCCGCACCATCATTGCACTAGCCATTTGTTCTGCCCGTAGTAGCAAATTTTCTAACAGTCGTTCTGCTACCAGCATCCAAACTTTAGCGCCTCCTTTCAATCCTAGCTTTTTCCAATTTATTGCTCTTGTCATCACAGAGCGAATTAAATTTTGGACTTCTTCTAAAACTAGGGGAATAAACCGCAATGACAAAGTTAAAGTCAAAGTCAATTCTGTGACAGGTATCTTCAGCCGTCGTAGGGGTTGCATTAAGCTTTCTATAGCGGCTGTAATTTCTTCGGGTGCGGTTGTCAGCAGATACAGGTTGGTGCTGTAAATTAAAGTAAATAACATCGTACTCAAGCTCACTGCTAAATCTAAAGAGCGGCGAGTGACTTTTACTGCTCCAGCTTCAAAAAGTACGTAAGTATATTCTTTGGCGTTCTTAACTTGGTTTTTTGAGCTTTGTGCTTGTCCTGAGTCTGCTTTGTTTAACTGAGCAATTTCGGCGGTGGGGAGGCGTCGCTGATAATTTATACCCAGTCCATCAGGACTGATAGCTGCAAGCACAAACACAAAAAACGAGACTGTTAACAGCCAGCCCATTTGCTGTTGCCATACTCGCACGGGAATTCTTGCTATTAGGGTAGCAACAATCAAGACTACTACCAGCAATACCCGCCACTCATTTTTAGAGTAAATATAGGTTGTCAAAAAGCTCATCAACCAGAAAAACTTGACTCGCGGATCGAGTTTATGCAGCCAAGTTATCGGTTGTTCTAGGTAAAGACCAAGTGGAAGCGATCGCAGTAAATCCATTATGAAGTTAGAAGTTAAAAGTGAGGAGTTAGGAGTTGGAAATTAAAATACTCCACAATTTATAACTCATAACTCATAACTCTATTTCACGCGAGTTGCTCTATTCACATTACCACTTTCCATGTCACGCACTTTCTTACTCCGCCACAGTAAACGAATCGGTGTGCCTTTAAATCCTAATTGTTGCCGGAATTGTCGTTCGATGTAGCGGCGGTAGTTTTCGTTAAAGCGTTTTGCCTCATTGACAAACAGCGCTATTGTCGGCGGTTGGCTGGTGACTTGCGTACCATAATAAATCTTACCTTGGCGTCCGCCGCGTGTAGCTGGAGGGGAATGCCAGCTAACTGCTTCTTCCAAGACTTCGTTTATTACCGATGTGCTGACTCGGCGTTTATGCGCTTCAGCTGCGGTGTTCACCAATTCTAAAATCTTTTCTACCCGCTGTCCTTTTAAGGCACTGACAAAAATTGTTTCTGCCCAATCGGTAAAATCCAGCTTTGATTCTAAGATTTTTTCGTAGTCGTAGATGGTGTAAGAGTCTTTTTCTACAGCATCCCACTTATTAACTACCAGGACGCAAGCTCGACCTTCTTCGATAATTCGCCCAGCTAATTTTTGGTCTTGCTCGGTGACTCCATCTACGGCATCTAATACCAATAAAACCACATCCGCGCGGCGAATCGCTTTAAAAGCACGGTTGATGCTGAAGAATTCGGTACCGTATTCAATGTGTTTCTTTTTTCTGATTCCGGCGGTGTCAATTAAGCGGTAGGTTTGTCCGTCTCTTTCAATGACGGTATCAATTGCATCTCGAGTTGTGCCAGAAATTGGGCTGACAATTGCTCTTTCTTCCCCAACAAATGCGTTTAATAAGCTCGATTTGCCGACATTGGGACGACCAATAATTGCTACATTGATTTCGTTGTTTTCTGGTATATTCTCGACAATTGGCAGATGGTTAATTAGCTCGTCGAGTAAATCCCCCGTGCCGTTACCATGAATACTAGAGATGGCGAAAGGTTCACCTAAGCCTAATTGCCAAAATTCGGCAGCTTGAGTTAAACCTTGTTCTATTGATTCACATTTATTTACGGCAAGCAACACGGGTACAGGTTGTTGACGCAACCACTGAGCAATTTCTTCATCAGCCGATGTTAATCCATATTGACCATCGACAACAAAGATAGCGGCACTTGCTTCTGTTAGTGCCAAAGTTGCTTGTTGACGAATTAAAGGTAAAAATTCTGTTTCGTCATTAAATACTAAACCACCAGTATCGACTACAAAATATTCGCGATCGCTCCAGTAAGCTGGTAGGTAAGTGCGATCGCGTGTCACTCCTGGTTCATCGTGAACAATCGCTGACTGTTGTCCAGCAAGGCGATTCACCAGGGTAGATTTGCCCACATTCGGGCGTCCGATAATTGCAACAATAGGTAACTTCATGTATAGGATGCAGAATACTGCAAATCCCTATTGTAGCGAGTTAAGGTGCAGTTTAGTTGCTGGAGTTAGGCGATCGCGATTTGTCATTGAGCTAGCTAGATATCTGGGATTCCTTAATTAGGATCTACGTAGTTCAGGCATAGTTTTTTACTAAAATCGCGTTTACCCTATAAAAGTGCTGCTACCACAAAGGTGATTTATGTTTGAAGAACAAGAAAACACGCTAGAAGCGCTTGATAATGACGATGAGGAGGAAACTTCACTATAAATTCCTCCAGAACGCCGACGTGTTCACACTGACAAGCAAGATTTGCCTGTTGAGACCCTGTATGGAAGGGTTAATAGGGGTAAGCTTAATCTCCAGCCTGATTTCCAACGTTACTTTGTCTGGAACAAAAGCAAAGCAAGTCGATTGATTGAGTCTTTACTTCTAGACATTCCGATTCCAGTCATTTATGTTGCCGAGGAGCAAGACAATAGTTTATCGGTTGTTGATGGACAGCAAAGATTAACAAGTATTTGTGCATTTATAAACGGAAAATTTCCGAATGCTCAAGATTTTAAACTTTCAAGTTTACAAGTCATGACTGAACTTAATCGGAACTTTTTCAAGGATTTAAGTAGTGACTTACAAGAAAAAATATTAAGTTATGTAATTCGTGTAATCGTTATTAAAAAAGATTCAGATACGGATGTAAAGTTTGAAATGTTCGAGCGTTTGAATCTTGGTGCAGAAAAGCTGAACGACCAAGAGCTACGTAATTGTATTTACAGAGGAAACTATAATGATTTACTGCGCGAATTGAGTAAAAATCATTACTTATTAAAAGTGATGAATTCTACAGTCCCCCATCCGCGTATGACGGACAGACAGCTAATTTTGCGTTTCTTTGCAATGTGGCGGAATACACATTTGAAGTACAAAAGTCCAATGAAGCGTTTTCTCAATAATGAAATGGAGCAACATCGCAACATGAATGATAAAGACGTTGCCAAAATGCGCTCTATTTTTGAGAAATCAATTGAAATGGCTTACACTGTTTTTGGACACAATGCCTTTCGTCGATTCAATCCAGGCAAAGATGGCAAGCCGGATGGCAACTGGGAGACTAATAAACTAAATGTTGCCCTATGGGATACGATTTTGTATACTTTCAGCTACTACGAAAAACACCAGATAATCCCAATTGCAGATAGAGTTCGAGAGGAGTTTCTTGACTTAATGACCAATGACTCAACGTTTGTTGAGTATATTACTAGTACCACTGACAAGCCAGATCGAGTTCAGTCTCGTGCTGAAGTTTGGCGTCAGAAATTGCAATCAAAGATTGCTATTTCAGAAAGCCAACCTCGTGCTTTCTCACTTAAGCTAAAACAAGAATTATTTAAACAAGATCCCACTTGCCAAATTTGTGGTCAGCATATTAATGATATCGATGATGCGGAGGTTGACCACATCCAGCATTACTGGCAAGGTGGCAAAACTATTCCAGAAAATGCGCGTCTCACTCATCGCTACTGTAACCGATCTCGTGGAGGTAGATTCTAATGTGGTGAAAGCGTAAACAAGTATGGTGCGATCGCATTCTCAACATAAAACGCGATCGCACTCACCCTCACCCTTCCTCAAGCCACTCTTGATAACCACAAGCTAGCAGACGCTGTTTCACCTTGGTAATTGCTTCAGCACTCGGTATATCAGTTGACTTCACCCGATACACATCATTCAACACAACGCCATAATCCTTGCCAGTGTAACAAGCCACAACTTCTGCTAAATTGCGATCCGAAATTTCATCATAAAGTAGCGCCAACAGCGGCAAATAGGCTTGTGATTCTATCCCATTGGGGAAGGCACATTTAATCAACTGATAGGTGCTTTGCAGATGAGGTGCAATACTTACTTGCATAATTAATTACCTGTTAAAGGACAAGGTGAATGTATGTAAACATTAAAATCGACACCTTGAGCGCTTGCTGCCCTGATAGCTTTAGCATCGGCTGTAGTAGTGACAATGCCCAAGCGATCGCCTGTTCCTAAAATAATAATATCGTTCACTCCTAACTTTCGCGTCGGCTGAAGGCTTAAGGCTCTGACTGAGGGATTATCGTAAATAATAGTAATTCTTTGTAAAAATCTGCTAGCTCTTGCCTGTTCTAATACTCCGCCAATTTGTTGCACAATAGCTGTGAACTCGTTGAAAGCTGTCTGAGTCATCACCATTTGTTGCTCCTATATGTATTGTCGCAACAGATAGCGCACAAACGAGCCTTCAGCAATAAAAGCCACAGCGCTTACAGTGTCCAAGTTAACCCTTCGCAACTTGTTTAACGCCCTCCACCTAAATTCACGCCTTATTTAAACTTAATAATATGACACAAACAATCCAAGCAAAAGATATAGACTTACGCTACTTAATTGATAGATTTAGTATTCAACTAGTTGAAAATGACCAATTTTTCCGCGAGTGGCAAGATGATTTCCCAGAAATAACTGATTTAGATAAACATCTTTTAGATAATGATTTATATGACGTTTTCAGAATACTTAAACGTCTCAGTCAATTGGTGATTAATGGTTAATATCGCTTTCTTACCGAAATTCACACTTTGCAGTAAGTAGTTATATCGGAAATATTTGGGAAGTTTTACGTATATGCAGAACGAAGAAACAATCTGGATCGTCACTGATGATACTCCTCAAATAACAATTCCTGAAAAAGTGACACGCGGAGTTACTAGAGGCGACTGGGACGAAGATGTTAAAAGAGATAGCGGTAGCAGAGGGGTAGGAGATTCCGTTAAAGTTAGCGCTCAAAAATTAGAGCAAGAAATGACTCGTTTTCTGCAAGTTTTGGGACGCGTGTTTAGCAACGCTGAGGCGCAAGCTAAAGTAAACTCTGGGATGCAATTGGAGGAAATTCAGTTATCAGTAGAAATCAGCGGTGAAGGAGAAGTTAAGTTATTAGGAAGCGGTGCGAAGGCGGGAGGTAAAAGCGCTATTAAACTAACTTTTAAGCGTAAGGAATCTAGTTGATACTTCCGGTTCTTTGAAAGCTTGTTTGTAAATTCGTAGGGTGCGTTAGATTACGTTAACGCATTATATTAGCGAACCTTGTTGTATAAAGTAAGTATATACTGAGACAATATAATGAATATTTTCCAGCTTAAATTTTATCTATAAAATAGATATATCCCATGAATAGTGGAATTACCGTTAAAAAAATCTTGGTTTTGTCAGCAAATCCGAAGGGTACAAAACCACTGCGTCTGGGTGAGGAGATACGTGAAATCAAGGATGGGTTACGACGAGCCAGAGAACGCGAACGATTTTTGATAGAGTCTGCGGAAGCAGTGCGCTACAGAGATATTCGCCAAGCCATCCTATATTATGAGCCACATATTATTCATTTTTCTGGACATGGCTTAGAAGAGGGTTTAGTTTTTGAGGATGAAATAGGACGAGAGAAGCTAGTAGAACCACAAGCGCTAGCTGGATTATTTGAGTTGTTCGCAAATCAGGTGGAGTGTGTATTGCTGAATGCTTGCTATTCTGAGCATCAAGCCAAAGCGATCGCTCAACATATAGATTATGTTGTTGGCATGAGTCAGGCGATCGGTGATAAAGCCGCGATTGAATTCGCTGTTGGTTTTTATGATGCTCTGCTAGCTGGAAGAAGTGTTGAAATTGCTTATAAATTTGGTTGTAATGCAATCCAAATGGCAAGTATTCCAGAGCATCTGACTCCTCAACTTTTGAAGAAAAACTCTTCGATTGTGGAACATTCTCTGATTCTGCCTCCACCTCCTCGCCCGAATCCAGATGATCGGTTGAAAACCAGCATCGAAAGCAAACGGCGTTTTGAAGCAGCGATGCCTGAAAAATCGAAGGTAGGGCAAAGAACAGAGATTAGAGTAATGGATCATCGGTTGAAAACCAGCATCGAAAGCAAACGGCGTTTTGAAGCAGCGATGCCTGAAAAATCGAAGGTAGGGCAAAGAACAGAGATTCGAGTAATGGTTGCATTACCTGATTCTCCAGGGTTACGCGCTCAATTACCAGCCTTCACAGATGCTGGTGACGTAATTGCAAAAAAGGATGTTATTGGCAATGATGCCCCTTTAGAGTTTCCTATTAATTCTGCTACGGGCGAACCATTGCCCATTAATATATTTATAGCGGTAAATGCCCCTGATTTCGATATTGAGCAAGCTACTAAAAATATTTCTATTTCGCCAAAGTTCGACTCTGGTACTATCACGTTTTTTCTAACACCGCGTTTGCGTCAGAAACTTGGACGCGTGATAGTTGAATTGTTCAAAGATGAACAAAGAACTATTCTTGTTAGTTCGTTGACATTAATAACAGAAGTGCGAGGAAGGCAAGACGACGTAGTAGACGTAGTTTGGCATTTAGCAACATTTCCCCTTAGCTTCGCTTCTGCAACTCATAGGAAAAGCAAATCTATTGAGCCGATACCTGTACGCCGTATAGGAGAAGCAACAGTTAATCCGCAACCAAAACAGCCACCGAATCCGATTCGAGGCAGACCAACAGTCGATCCGCAACCATCTTTTGGTGTACCCCGTATAAAAGAATCATCAGTTAATCCCCTAAGGTCTGAACGGGGAATAGACTACACGCGGTTGCGAGATTTATTAAAAGTTGGAAAATGGAAAAAAGCCGATCAAGAGACTTTCATTGTTATGCTCAAGGCTGCTGGAAGAGAAAAAGAAGGTTGGCTTGATTACACATCTATCGAAAACTTTCCCTGCATTGATTTACGTACAATTGATCAACTTTGGGTAGAATACAGCAATGAGCGTTTTGGCTTTAGTGTGCAAAAGCGCATTTGGGAAAGCGTCAGCAAAGACTACGAAAAGTTTGGCAATGCTATTGGTTGGCGTAAAGAAAAGAAAAATGTTGAATGGCTGAATTACGATAATCTTACCTTCAATACAAGCGCCCCCGTAGGACATCTTCCCGCAGCAATTGCACCTTCCTTTGAGGTTCGTGGGGTGTGGATTAGAGCGTGGGAAAGGGAAGTGTTGTTCTTTTTTTTAATGTCAAAACTTATAATATGTAATCTATAAAGTTTTTGTGAGATTGCAAAGAAGGAAACACTGCTTTTTTGGATAGGAAGCGCGATCGCATCTACTAGATTACAGGTTACAGTAGCTGTGATATATTTGGATAATTGCCGAGATATTGCTCAAAGCCACAAGTCCGCCTCAGAATGAATTCTGAGGCTCATAGCTGAAGTCAGCTTCAGCTGACTATGCTCAAATACCATCATTTATTTGGTAGGTTTTGGACTATCATCTTCATGATTATGCCGTTCCAAAGATGAAATTGTAGTCCCATTTGAATGATGTTCCTTCTGATTTTTAACATAATCCACAGCTTGCTCAAGTTGTTTACTTCCTAAAGAAAAAACGCCGTATCCGCGTTGCCAACCAAATGCATCTTGTGAGGGGGAGAGATGATTGAGATAATGAGCGCTACTGCCTTTGATATTTTGGACAAAATCAGAGATAGAAAGTTTAGGGGGAATGGAAGCCACTAAATGAATGTGGTTTTCTACACCGCCAATTGCATGGATAATGCTACCGAGTTCGTCGGCTTTGCCAATAATATAACTATAAAGTTGGGCTTCGCGATCACAAGTAATTAACGGCTGACGTTCTTTTGTCGCCCAAATGAGATGATAGTAAAGTCGCTACAGAGCCATGAAGGTGTTTTTTTGCTATAAATGTCCTTCATTCAGTATTCCCGCAATTTTTACCAAATCAAACTAAGACGAAAATCTTCTAGTCGGCTTAAGCCGACTTTAGCTATTAGCCTTGGAATTCATTCCCAGGCGGGTAGACTCAACCAGTTTTTTTTCTCTGCTTACCTTAACCATGATATGCATCCTCCTACTCCCTTTCCTCCCAAAGATTACCCATTATGGCAG
>CAXTNZ010000279.1:0-8483 GCA_964245695.1 uncultured bacterium
CCCCCACTCCTCCCTATCTCCAACTCTGGTGTAATGCGGAAGCGCAAGTAAGGTCAAATGTTGACCAAACTATGGCGACAATGAACGAGTTGTTTGAAAGCAAAGCCGCGTGGTTGCTTTCACAGACGCTACCACCGGGAACACCGCTATTTATCGCCAACAGTATGCCCGTCAGGGATGTAGAATTTTTCTGGAAGCCGAATAATTTAGGAGTGCGATCGCATTTTAACCGAGGTGCAAATGGTATAGATGGTACATTATCCACTGCTTTGGGAATTGCCTATCGCCGTCAAAGTAGTGTAATGTTAACTGGAGATTTATCTTTATTGCATGACACCAATGGCTTTTTAATTAGAAATAAGTTGGTTGGACATCTAACCATAGTGTTAATTAATAACAATGGCGGTGGGATTTTTGAAATGTTACCAATTGCTCAATTTGACCCGCCATTTGAAGAGTTTTTTGCCACTCCGCAAGATATTGATTTTACTCAACTGTGCGCCACTTATGGTGTAGAGCATGAATTGATTACTTCTTGGGAGAAGTTGCAACAAAAATTAAACCCGCTTCCAACTGAAGGAATTCGGGTTTTAGAATTGCGGACAAATCGGAAAGTAGACGCGAAGTGGCGTCAGGAGAATTTACCCAAGTTTGCGACCGTAGTAAGCGCTGAAGCGCTTACTACGAAAAGAATTTCTCGACGCAACGGACGAAGATTTCTACACCCATTGGTAAGGCGGTTTCGTCAAAATCAAATCGGGGATGATGATGGGGATACGCTAAATCTTTGGCTGAATTAGCAGAACCGAGGAAGAAGTAGCAACCAGGAACGGCTTGCAAGAAGTATGACATATCCTCGCCGCCCATTGTTTGGCATTCTGGCACAACTCCCATCGGAGTTTCTATGACTTGTTCGGCTTGCGATCGCACTAATTCCGCCATATCAGCATTGTTGATAGTTGGCGGGTAAAGTCCCCAATATTCTAAGTCGTAATTTGCACCATGACTTTGACAAACACCAGCGATAATTTGCTCAACTCGCTCTTTAAAAAAGCCTTTTAAAGCCGGATTAAAGTAACGTATTGTACCACTCATCCTCGCTGTATCCGGAATGATATTCAGCTTGGTTCCCGCATGAAGTTCTCCGACTGTCACCACTGCCGAATCAATTGGATCGACATTCCGTGAGACAATGGTTTGTAAGGCATTGACGATTTGGGCAGCAACCACCACCGAATCAATCGTTTGATGAGGCATTGCGCCGTGTCCACCTTTGCCCAAAATCGTGCATTTAAAGCATTCTACAGCTGCCATTAACGCCCCAGCGCGGACACCCACAGTTCCCAAAGGCAAATTATTCCACAAATGCAAACCGATAATTGCATCCACATCAGGGTTTTTCAGTACCCCAGCTTCAATCATCGGCTTTGCGCCTCCGGGTCCTTCTTCCGCTGGCTGAAAGATAATTTTTACTTTTCCGGCAAAGTCTTGACGATGCTGTTGCAGATAGTAAGCTGTACCTAAGGCGATCGCTGTATGTCCGTCATGACCACAAGCGTGCATTACGCCATCATGTTGCGATCGATATGGCACTTCGTTAAGCTCTTGAATTGGCAAAGCGTCCATATCTGCCCGAATTGCCAACACTTTTCCACTATCAATTTTACCACCTTTAATTGTTGCCACAATTCCAGTTTGGGCAATACCAGTTTGATGCTCAATTCCCCATTCTTGCAACTTCTGTGAAACAAACTCAGATGTGAGTTTTTCTTGAAAACCTAACTCTGGTTGTTGATGCAGTCGGCGTCGCCACTCTACAAGTTGAGGTTGTAGCGCTCGGATATCCAGGCGGACGCGTGATAGATTTACACTCTTAGCGTTGGGGAATGTGGAAATCATTGTTTAAACAGCCTAGTTTAACACAGCTAATTGATGTTATTTTCCTAGTTTAATCTTTTTGACACTGTTAATATTTTGTAAACTACCCATACCAGCTATTACTGTGTAGAACGTAACTTGCTTTTTTCCCATGCCCAACTTTATACTTTTGAAAGCATTAATGTTTCCAAATCTAAATTTGATATTACTTGTGCCATTTTTTCTAAATCAGACGGGTTATCTAAGTAAGGCACGCAACCTAAAACAGGCGTATTAGTCAATGATTGAATCAAGTCTGGTGGTGTCCAGTCGGTAATTTCTGCTTCGGTTCGGGGTTGTACGCAGTTGAGAACAATACCGACTAGATGCACGCGAGATTGTCTAGCTAATGCTACATTAGCGACGGCTTGAGCGATCGCACCCAATTTCACGGGTACGACTAACACGGTTGGTAAACGCCATTCGCCCGCCAAGTCTGCTACTGTCAACTCATCAGTTATCGGTGAACCTAATCCGCCCAAGGCTTCTATGAAGACAATATCGTGACGCGATCGCATTTTTTGCAAAGTTTGCCACACCAATCCTAAATCCACTTGTCGATTTTCTCGTGCTGCTGCTATCGGCGGTGCTAGCGGTGCTTGAAAGTACAAAGGTGTAATTTCTTCTGGAGATTGCGAGAGCGAAAACAGCTTTTGATACCATTCGCGATCGCCTTCTCCCGATTGTATCGGTTTCATGATTCCCCAGCTGCGCTGCGGGCAATATCTTTGCCAATAGGCTGCTAACGCTGTTGTTAAAACAGTTTTGCCAGCCTCCGTATCTGTTCCTGTAATCAGTAGTGTGTTCAATACTCGGTATTATAATATTTATTAGTTATTAGTCATTAGTTGATTATTTCTAATTTAGAATAACCAAAAACTATTGTAATATACTAAGCGCATTTACATTAAAAAGTCGAGATTTTTACCATTAAATTAACGTGAGTTCGCTCCTACCTCTCCCCAACCCCTCTCCTGCAAAGAGAGGGGCACAAAAACACTCATTTTCCGCCTAAAAGCCAGAGAATTATATCATGTCCGGATAATTGCTTGTCATTGCGAACGCCGCGATAGCGTAGTGAAGCAATCGCATAGACTTTGTGATTACTTCGCTTCACTTCGTTGCGCTCGTAATGACGTTTTATAAGTTATTAAGCGGACATGATATTACATCGAAAAAATCAGCTTTTTAAGTTTTTCCCTGCGTCGGGGAGAGGTAAGGATGTGCGAAAAGTTTGAGCGCTCGTAACCTCCGCTCAAACTTTTCAATCTTAGGGGTTCTTCAGTATATTGAACTCACGTTGATATTACAGCTAAACACATATGAATAAGATAATTCAGAGCGTGATTAACTGTATTTATTTGTGGTGACAGCGGATTTTGGCAATCCTGCTAAATTCAATGATTTTGGTATAGCAATGCACCTTTTTATCTATTGAGAACCCGTACCACCAGGAACTGGCTTTGCTGTTTGCTCGACAGGTGGTTGATTGTTTTCATCAGAAGATGTGGACGGCAATACCGGCGGCTGTAAAGGTGGGACTGTGGGCGACGGCGTGGGCGGGGATGTCGGCTCTGGTGTTGGCGACTGTGTGGGCGAGAAAGTCGGCTCTGGTGTTGGCGGTGGTGTGGATGGCTGTTGTGTTGGCGTTAGTGTAGGTGTTGGCTGACCTAAGTTTTCTAGCCCTATATTGAGGACATAATTACTTTCGGGAGCTTCTTTTGCTTGAGTTAACTGAACAATATATCTGCCACTCTCAGGTAATATTCCTTGATAGGATGTGACTTGCTGGGCAGATTTGTCTATTACTTGTCGATTTGCAGATAAAACTGTTAGCAAAATATTATTACTTTCTGGGGAAAGCGATGCAATTAATTTTGAACCTTTTTTCCCAAAAAAGCCGTATTCAACAGTTTCATTTGCTTTGATGGTACCGTCAAGATTGAGTTGATTTGGTGTGTCAAAAGTTAGGCGTTTCTTGGTGACAACAGGTTCATTATTAATGGGTGTAGGTGTGGGTGTAAATGTGGGTGTACTACTACCTGTAATAACTGGAGAAGGAAAAGTTTGTGCTGGGATTTGTGCTTGTGGTGGTGCTTTTTTTGAGTGACTGCGGATAGAACTCACCACCGCCCAAGAACTGAATCCTGCGAGGATAACTACTGCACTACCAATTGCACCCAGCGCCAACGGGTTATCTAAGATGGATCTGCTGGGCTGGGGGTCGGGAATCACCGGATCTGGTCTGTTGGGCGAAGCTGGTGGAACTGGATCAAGGCGACGACCAACGGCGACAGTTTCCACGTTAGACAAAGGCGAATTTGGCTCTTTTGGTTGGGTCAGAGATTGGATTGCTGAGGTGAGATCAGCAGCAGTTTGATAGCGATCGCGCGGTAGATGACTCAACATGCGATTCAACACAGAGGCAAATCGCGGATCAACTTTTACCCAATGCAGCCAATTCCAAGTTAGTTGAGTGTCATCAAATAGTTCTTGAGGTTCTCTACCAGTGAGCAAAACTAGCACTGTTACTGCTAGTGCATACAAATCACTACTGGGGTAAGCCTGTCCTGTTTGCATTTGCTCAGCAGGCGCGTAGCCTAATTTTCCCACAGTAGTGATTGGCGTTGGCGCATTTAGGGATTGTAATTTAGTTGCCAGTTCTTTCACCACCCCAAAGTCAATTAAAACTGGTAGGTGATCGCTTTCTCGCAAAATAATATTTTCCGGTGAAATATCCCGGTGAATAATCCCGCGACTATGAATATGCTCCAACACTGGTAACAAAGAGCGCATCAACTGCACAACTTCTACTTCCGTGAAAGTTTTACCCACAGCCTTGCGCTCATCAAGTAAAGCACGGTAAGTTTTACCAGCAACATAGTCTTGCACTAAAAACAAGCGCTGGTCTTGTTCAAATCTTTCTCGGAATTGTGGCACTTGCGGGTGCTGGATTTTATACAAAATCGCCGCCTCTCGCTCGAAAAGCTCTTGTGCCTTTTCCCAAACGCCAGCCCCCGTTGCTGTGGGAATTAATTCTTTAATTGCACAAAGTTCGTTAAAACGCCTTTGGTCTTCTGCCAAATAAGTTCTCCCAAATCCCCCTTGACCAAGAATTTGTTTTATACGGTAACGGTTTTGCAGGACAGTGCCAACAGTAATAGGTGGTTGCATCATCGATTCTTTGGGTGTAACAGCACTACTAGGAGAAAGTCAACCCCCTACCCTTCGGGCTACGGGGGAATTCACTCATTCATTCAAATAATCCCCATAAATAAATCGCGTAGCGCCGCGAGCGGAGCGTGGCGGTCTGGGGCTTGTAACAAAAACACCATAAACCTCTTACTACGTATCTCGGTTTATCGTAAATTAAAGGGTCTAAGACCCCTACGTCTATACGTAGTCTCAGTTTCAGTTGGGGTTTAAATCCCCAACTGAAACTGTCTTTCATTTTGAATTTTGAATTTTGAATTTTGAATTGTTAAATTTTTCTTTTTTTCCATAAATTTAGTTGATTGTACTTTTTTTTATTTTTTATTTTTAATTCGAGCGCGGCGCGTCCTAAACTTCCCTGCTAGTGTATGCGTAATACCATTTCACTTTAAGGTTGATACTTCGGGGCAGCGCTTAGCAGGGAGAATCATTTGTATCAGAAATCAGCGTGAAATGCTATAAATCAGTCTTAAAAGACTTGCTTAACTCTATTTTCACACTTCGTCCTCAGTACTTAAGTGTAAAAAATGTGAGGAAGTCAACGCTGATGATTAAGTTTGAAGTATGTAGACGCGCTCTGGGCGGCTTGCCGAAGGCTAGGATGAAGTGAACCTGAGCGTATTAATTCGCTTGCTCGTACCAATTTCTTTTCATCCTTCTGCCTTAATTAGTCACCTTCTACACTAGCGTCCTATGTACACTTACGCTGTTGTTTTGCCTTCATTAGTCTTCCGCTCGCTAGATACCACACTCCTCAAAGGTTATAACTTGTGTGCTCTTAAATATCTAGTTAAATTTAAAACCGGAAATCAAGTCTGTCGGTTTATCAAGAAAGCAGATAGTATCATAGAATATTCAATTGCCCCTTAAGTTTTTATTCATAGGTGTTTCTACTTAAGGATTGTCAACATAAATATCACTTAATGTGTGAATCGTTGGCGCTTAGTTATAAATTAGGTGGGTGGAGGAAAGTACTCTACCGAACCAACTCTTTAAGAGGTTGGTTTTTTTTAACTCAACCAAAACATCTAAATATTCGCTCTAGTTCAAAAACTTGATGTCAGTTAAGCTGTCTATAGTTGGCTTGCCAGAAGGGCAAGAAAATCAGAAAGCGATCATTTTATAAAGGAATGTTAAGAGTCTTTATGAAAGCTTCAAAAAAACTTACAAATGTTTTCTGATGACTATCTCGGTTAAATCTGCTAAATCTCTAATGATAAGATTGCTATGAATGCACATCGAGGATCTGCTGTGCTCAGTTCTGCAACTTTCAAAGTGCAGCCAGCTGCAACAGGACTGACTGAAAATCATCGCCTGCGGCTGTTCTCTGGCTCCGCCAATGTACCGCTGTCTCAAGAAGTCGCTCGTTACCTGGGTATGGACTTGGGACCAATGATTCGCAAAAGATTTGCGGATGGAGAACTTTACGTTCAAATCCAGGAATCGATCCGGGGTTGTGACGTTTATTTAATCCAGCCATCGTGTCAACCGGTCAATGATCACTTGATGGAATTGCTGATTATGATTGATGCCTGTCGTCGCGCCTCAGCGCGGCAGGTAACGGCAGTAATTCCCTACTATGGTTACGCCCGCGCTGATCGAAAAACGGCAGGACGAGAGTCAATCACCGCCAAGCTGGTTGCTAACCTGATTACCCAAGCAGGTGCTAACCGGGTTTTGGCAATGGATTTACACTCGGCTCAAATTCAGGGCTATTTCGATATTCCCTTTGACCATGTTTACGGTTCGCCAGTGCTACTCGATTATTTGGAGAGCAAAAAACTGTCAGACCTTGTGGTTGTTTCTCCCGATGTCGGCGGTGTGGCGCGGGCTAGGGCATTTGCGAAAAAGCTGGATGATGCCCCTTTAGCGATTATTGACAAACGCCGTCAGGCGCACAACGTCGCTGAAGTATTAAATGTCATCGGCGATGTCAAAGGCAAAACAGCCGTGTTGGTAGATGACATGATCGACACTGGCGGCACTATTGCTGCTGGAGCGCGGTTATTGCGTGAGGAAGGGGCGCGTCAGGTATATGCCTGTGCAACTCATGCGGTGTTCTCGCCACCTGCGATAGAGCGGTTGTCTAGTGGTTTGTTTGAGGAAGTGATTGTCACAAATACGATTCCGATTCCGAATAGCGATCGCTTTGAACAACTCGTAGTGCTTTCAGTGGCTAATGTCATAGGAGAAACCATCTGGAGAATTCACGAAGATACCTCTGTAAGTAGTATGTTTCGTTAGCAAACACTTCCTTGTGTCATAAGCGTGACAGTCCCACAAAAACAACACCAGGGGGATAGAGTAATTGTTTTCTTACTCGGACACTCCCTTTGAAGTTCTGAGCGCCGGAAGCCGGCTCTCAGACTTCTCTCCACTTTCTCTGTTTTGTTGATCTGAGAATAAAGCATTTTTGTAGTAAGGACTGAAGTCCTGAATATGAGGACTAAAGTCCTGACTACGAAATATGAAGTGCGATCGCCCTTGGGCGGGTGCTCCGCACCATCGCGCCTAAACTCAATACCGCAATTCACTTTCTTTAAGCTATCAAACCACGGCAGGCGGGGAAGGCAACATCGCCAAGCATCAATTCGTCACCAGATAAGTTAATCAGAATTGATGTTAACCAAAGTACCGCATTTGCAGATAAAAATGTTTAAAATCATGGGTCAGCTACTAAGTATTATTACTTTAGTAGCAATACAATACTTTTCGGCAAGCGTTAACGCGCAAGTACAACCGGCTCCCAAAGTAGCATCCGACCCGATTCAACAGGTACTTGCTGCCAAGTTAATGACCAACTTTGCAGATGGAAAATTTTATACAGAAAGGTTAATCAGTCGTGCAGAATTAGCTTCAATTATGGTGAAAGCTTTCCGACTGGATAAAAGACAAGCCGCAAGCAAAGAAAATTTAGTAGTAGTTCCAGATGTCCCGCCGACCCATCCAGCATTTAATGATATTCAGATAGTCTTGAAAACCGACATCATGAAAGGCTATCGGGGAAATATGTTTTTCCCCAACCAAAAAGTGACAAGGGCAGAAGCTTTAGCGATTTTTGCCCAAGCTTATGGTGTATTTCAGTTTCCCGACGACACTGTAAATGAAATTCTTGCCTCTCATCCAGACGCGCTTACTATTCCAGATTGGGCAAGAAAAGCGATCGCTACAGTAATTAGTGAAGGATTTGTCAATACAGACGCACAAGGTAATATTGCCCCATTACAACCGATGACTCGTGGGGATATGGCTTATGTGTTAAGTAAATATTTGCAAAGACAACAACCACAACCCGAAACACCACAAGCCCCACCAGCCCCGAATAGATGAGTGGGGGGAGAGGGGGAGTGGGG
>CAXTNZ010000280.1:0-8463 GCA_964245695.1 uncultured bacterium
GTACTCAGAACCTCGATAGCGTTCGGTTTGACCCTTCTGCCTTCCGAACCCCCGGACTTCTGAAACGGTCATACCGACTATACCAGCGTTGACCAAGGCAATTTTCACTTCATCGAGCTTAAAAGGGCGAATAATCGCTTCTACTTTTTTCATTATTTCCACTCCTTACTTCTAGTAGCTTCGTTTATCTATCTAAGCAGATCATCTGTCTGACGCTTTAACTAACAGCGCCACTCCAAATAAATATGTATTATTGCTACATTTACCAATGGTAGATGCCTCCCCATTTCATCACAGCAGAATTAGCAAGCATTGCCTATCTCGATAATCCTTGAGGTTTTAGCATGAGGTTTTAGCCTCAAATTAGCATTTTTTCTGTATCTTTTCTCACAAAAACTGGATAATTTCCATTTTTGAACAGTTTCCCCTGGATATTAAAGTGAGTGAATTTAAGTTATTTTACCGACTTTGATGCTCAAAAAATGGACGTACAATCACATATCCAACACCAAAAGCTGTGACTATGATTAATAAAATGGCAATGACTAACGACCAAGCACTGACTTCTTTCGGCTCTGATTCACTATCGGGATAATAGCGTACTTCCTCCTCTTCTATAAAAATTGGTTCGGGGATAGGGGGAATCATGGACACTATAGGGGGAGAGAAGTCCGACTGGCAAAAGTCAGCGTTGGGAACTTCGGGAACCACAGGTGAATGAACACGAGAAACCCGCTGTTGTTGTCGTACTTGATTTACTCGCTGACTAGTTTGACTGTTCAAATCCCCAGAAGCGCGAGGGGTTTGGTTATAACTAGCCGCTTCGGAGGTATCAACCAACTTTTGCAGGTGTAAAAAAGACTGAACGGCTTTGGTAATTTCTTGGCGAAGTAGTTGATTTTCCTGCACTAATTGTTTATTTTGGGCGGTGATCGCATCTAACATTGCCTCTGCTGCTTGCAATTCTCCAGCCAAGTCCCGGTATACAGACAGTGGTACAGAGGGAGAGTAGGCTTTAGGATTTGCTGTGGATGTATGACTGTGAATAGAACCTGTGCTTGTTCGCATCGGTGTAGTATCAAAATTGAATGTAATTAGATTAGTCAGAACTGCTATCAAAGACAGTCAGCCCGGAAACTATGCCCAAGAATAATAGAAAAATGCCCAGAGAGCAAAGATTTTTTATTGTACATTTTTCCATGAGGGACATACGAGTAAACGCATAATCCCAAAGAAAGCTTTTCCAGGGTGTGAGAGGTGGGACATCTCACCCCTAGTAGACTGTCAACATAAACATGAGGGACAGATTTAGCTTGTAGTTTGCGCTTTAGCGCTAAAGCGCAAACTACGAAAATTCGTTATTTTAACAATGGGAAAAAATGTCCCACAGGACCTTGTCCTTTGCCTATATTTAAGGCGTGAGAAAGCGCACTGGTGAGGTAATTCTTTGCTTGTTGCACCGATGTTAACAAGTCTTTTCCCCTTGCCAGATTAGCAGCGATCGCCGCTGATAGAGTACAACCAGTACCGTGGGTATTGTTTGTATCTACCTGCTTTGTTGTCACAGTTTCTAGGTTTTGCCCATCAAAGTAGATATCAACGCCTCGTAAATTCCCCTGCATACCTCCACCCTTGACTAAAACAGTTTTCGCCCCTAATTCGCGGTGAATCATTTGGGCTGCTGCTTTCATGTCATCCAAGGAGTTAATCTCTAAACCAGTTAAAATCTGTGCTTCATAGCGATTTGGTGTGACAATCGCCGCTTTGGGGATCAGGACATGGCGAAGAGTCTGCACAGCGTCATCAGAAATCAATTGCGCTCCAGTGCGTGAAACCATTACCGGATCAACCACTAAGTTATCGATTTGTAAAGCTTCCACCTCTTCGGCAACAGCTGCAATAATTTCCTCGTTAAGTAACATTCCCGTTTTCGCTGCTTGCACGCCGATGTCTTCAACTACGGCACGAATTTGGGCGACAACAGCCTCTATTGGCATCGCATCAACCCGCGCCACTTCCAAAGTATTCTGTGCTGTGACGCAGGTGATGGCGCTTGTACCGTGGACGCAGTGAAAGGCAAAGGTGCGTAAATCAGCTTGAATTCCCGCACCACCACCGCTATCTGAACCAGCGATGGTTAAAGCTACAGGTATTTTGGATGTTGTTTGGGTGTTCATAGTGAGAAGATTTAGGAAAATTTGTAGTAAGCACTTTAGTGCTTATTTTAAGCACTGAAGTGCTTACTACGAAACTATACGTAAGTTATGAATAAGTTTATAGCTAATTTAAGCCGACAAAGTGTTAATTTGGGAAACTGTAACTTACTTGCGCTGTCCCAAATATCAGGAAATCTCAGCCAATGCCTTACCTGACATCAGCCAGGGAAATCCGTTCTCTTGTCGCTGAATATACCAATGCTCAAACGCTGTGGATAGATACAGAAGTAGCTGACTATAAAACTAAAAATCCTAGACTATCGCTGATTCAGGTATTAGATGATGCCAAAGATATGAGTGGCGATCGCGTTTATCTTTTGGATGTATTAGATCAACTCGATCTCGTCGCCGACTTTGTTAACCAAATTATGATGAATCCTACTATTGAAAAAGTCTTTCACAATGCTAGTTATGATCTTAAGTTTCTTGGTAGCAAAAAAGCCAAAAATATCACTTGTACTTTAGAAATGGCAAAAAAAATTCCTTTTTATATCTTGCCATTACCCAACTATCAATTGAAAACTCTAGCTGTTGAACTTTGCAATTTTAACAATATAGACAAACAAGAACAAAGTAGCAATTGGGGAAAGCGACCTCTGAGTACAGAACAAATAGAATATGCTTACCTCGACTGCATTTATCTTGCTCAAGTCCATCAACGTTTGATAGAATTAAATGAACAAATAAACCCTGAACCCACAACGGAAGATTTAACATCACTCGCCGCTAGATATCAGCAGCTTGAGCAACAGTGTAAGCTGCTGAATTCAGAATTTGAGCATCTGCAAGAGCGAGTTAAAAAAGCCATGCAGGCTCAGAATTTATCGGAAACATTAGATTTCAAACTTACTGGTTACGAGCGGGAAACAGCGAAAGTGCCGTTTGCAGAACTGGCAAGGCTAGTACAAACTCAAGGTATTAATTTAGATTTTCCCATCACACTGACTAAGAAAATGAAAACAGATTTAGGGGAAAGTATCGAACAATTGTCTATAGATGCTGAAAAATCAACCTCATGGCGACTGACACCTAAAACCCAGGTAGATGAAGTTGAGGATGAGTAAATAATTTCTGCTGACAAATATCATAGATATCGCTGAGGATAAATATAATATTTAACAACATTTTTGTTAAGAAACAATTAAATAAAGATTAAAAAAAGTGAGATAAAAACTATAATAAGAAATATTAAGTAAGGAAAATTGCTACTTAAGATACCATTTATTAAAAAAGTGGATAAAAGAAGAAAACGAAGAAGTTGAGATAACCGTTAATTAAAGCAATGGAATATGAGGAAAGCCTGTCAATTGACTTTGCACCTCTTCTAAAAGTTAGTATCATTTTTTAGTTAAACAAGTAGATTTTGGTACTAATTTAATCCAGGCGTAATAGCGGTTTATAGCAACTTATGAGACTGCGGTTATTTGAGCAAGAGTGGACAGGGGTGAGGAGAGCATTTGCCATAGCTATGCTTACCGCATTGATCGCAACTGCAATCGTTTCCTGCAATAAAAGTAGCGATGTATTGGTAACAGAAATAGAAGTAAATCCTCCTAGCCGTCGAATTGGTAAAGCATCGAAAGCTGGGGACTTCTATATCCAGGGGCAAAGTCAGCATGTAAGAGGAGACTCGCAAGCGGCGATCGCTGCTTATACGAAGGCGATTAGCCTCAATCCCAACTATGGGGAAGCTTACAATAGCCGGGGACTTGCTTACTTTGATTTGGGCAATAAGCAAGGGGCGATCGCCGATTACAACGAAGCGATTCGCATCAATCCCAACTATGCGGAAGCTTACAATAACCGGGGAAATGCCCGCGCTGCCAACAAAGACAAAAACGGCGCGATCGCCGATTACAACGAAGCCATTCGCCTCAATCCCAAGTATGCCGAGGCTTACAATAATCGGGGTAATGCTCGTTCAGCCATAAATGATATTAATGGCGCGCTTGACGATTACGATCAAGCGATTCTCCTAGATTCCAAATATGCCATAGCCTACAATAACCGGGCTAATGCCCGCCAAGCCAAGGGAGATCCACAAGCAGCGCTCGCCGATTACAACGAAGCCATTCGCCTCAATCCCAACTTTGCCCCAGCTTACAATAACCGAGGCAACGCCCGCGCCGCCAACGGAGACAAACAAGGAGCGATCGCCGACTTACAACGAGCTGCAACTATCCTTGAGCAAGAAAACAACAAAGAATTAGCCCAACAAGTGATGAACAATCTCAAAGAACTCGGACAGTAGGGATAAGGGGGATAAGGGGTATCAGAAAGAATTTGCTCCCTTATCTCCCACTTCCTATAACCCCTCAGAACCGATATGAATACGGTTTTCAACTTCCGCAAACTTATCTTCTGCTTGCTGTTCACTAGCTAGAAGCGAAACAACAATCCCCACCAAAAACGCCAGGGGAATAGTAACTAACCCTGGATTTTTCAACGGGAACGGTGCAGTAGCGTGCTTGAGTATTGTTACTTGAATCGTAGGTGACAAATAAATCAACACTAAAGAAGAAAGCGTACCCACCAACATACTGGCTACCGCACCGTAAGTGGTAAAGCGTCGCCAAAGCATCGACATGAGTAAAGCGGGGAAGTTTGCACTCGCTGCGATCGCAAACGCTAAACCCACCATGTAAGCAACATTTTGTCCCTTAAACAAAATACCTAGCAGCATCGCCAAAGCGCCCAAAAGCACTGTCGCAAAGCGGGCTACCCGTAGTTGTTCTGTTTCGTCAGCGTGACCCTTCCGCACTACATTCACCCACAAATCGTGAGATAATGCCGCTGCACCAGAAAGTGTCAACCCCGCCACCACCGCCAAAATCGTGGCGAAGGAAACCGCTGCAATAAAGCCTAAGAAAGCATCACCGCCCAAAAATTGGGCTAACATCGGCGCAGCCATGTTACCACCAGTACCGATTTGCTTAATGGCATCTTGACCTACCAACACCATCGCCCCAAAGCCGAGAATGAAGGTAAGCAGGTAAAAAACGCCAATAAAACCTGTGGCGTAAATTACAGAAATTCGAGCTGCTTTGGCATCAGGTACTGTATAAAAACGCATCAAAATGTGAGGTAATCCCGCAGTGCCGAACATCAACGACATTCCCAAAGAAATAGCGTCCCAAGGGTCAGAAACTTGTTTGCCTGGAGCCAATACACCTGTATACTTATCAGCGGCGGCGGCAAATAAAGCGATCGGGTTAAAGCCAAATCGTGCTAGCACCAAAATAGCTAGTAAAATAGTGCCGCCCAGCAACAAAACTGCCTTGATAATTTGTACCCAAGTAGTAGCAATCATTCCCCCGAAAATCACATAAGCCATCATCACGCAACCGACGATGACAACAGCTAATTCATATTCAAAACCAAACAGCAGCTTGATTAACTCACCAGCGCCAACCATCTGGGCAATTAAGTAAAAGCTAATCACCGAAAGTGTACCAATAGCAGATGCTATTCGCACTGGCGTTTGCTGTAAGCGATAAGCCACCACATCCGCAAAGGTGTATTTACCCAAGTTACGCAGAGGTTCCGCAATTAAGAACATGACGATGGGCCAGCCCACCAGAAAACCGATAGAATAAATTAAGCCATCAAAGCCGTTGAGTGCCACCAGCCCAGCAATACCTAAAAAGCTAGCAGCGCTCATGAAGTCACCAGCTAAAGCAAGTCCATTTTGGAAACCGCTGATATTACCGCCAGCCGTGTAAAAGTGCGATGTGCTTTTGGTCTGCTTTGCTGCCCAGAAGGTAATGCCTAAAGAACTAATAACAAAGACAAAGAAGAAAGCGATCGCCAACGGGTTGAAGTGACCGAGACTTTTAATGTTGGCTTCAGCCAGCGGCATATTATACCACATATTATTCATATTTTCGATTTTGGATTAGGAATTGTTGGTGGGGGAGTTTTCAAAAAATACTACTAAACACTAACCACGCTCCTACTAACCACTCGCTTCACTTGCGTGTCAGCCTTGCGATTTTGGCATCGTAATTATTATTTGCCCAGCGCACGTAGATAAAAATTAATACCCATGCGGAGATAATCACCAGCGCTCCCAGCAAAATACCCAGGCTGAGTCCGGGTACTACCAATGAACCCAATAGGGGCTTATTGAACGCAATTAGCAGGATAAAGCCAAAGTAGATAAACATCATAGCTCCAGTCAGTATCAGCGATACCCGCCAGCGTTCAGCCGCCAGAGCTTGGAGAGCCTTTGTGCGATCGTCCATGTCTTGCTTTGCGTTAATCAGATTAGGTCAAATTTTCTCACTGAATCTGATTTATGTGCCATTTTCTTAAAATTTATTTAGTAAATATATTGCTTAAGTCAGTAACACAATTAACTTAATAAATTAGAATAGCAAGATAAAAATCTGAATTACAACCAACTAATTACCTGGTGTGTGGATTATGTTTCCTCAGTCTCACGGACGCCGTCGCTTTCTTCAAAATGCAGCGATATTTTCGACTGGTTTAATGGCTTCACTGTTGAGCGATCGTCCCATTCGCGCCAGTGATGAGAGTGTAGAAGCCATTGTGATCGGTAGTGGCTTTGGTGGTGCTGTTGCAGCTTTGCGTTTAGGACAAGCTGGTATTAATACTTTAGTACTAGAACGAGGTCGTCGTTGGCGCATTACGCCTGAGCAAAATACTTTTGCTACCTACCGTAAACCTGATGGGCGAGCTGCATGGCTCAGTCCAACGACTTTTGATGGTGTACCTATTGATGTATATACAGGGATTTTAGAGCGTAAAGATGAAAATGGAATTACCGTTTTATGTGGCGCTGGCGTTGGCGGTGGATCCCTAGTTTATAACGGCGCTACTTATCAGCCTCCTCGTGAATTATTTTATAAAGTTTTTCCTCGCGATATTGACTACGACGAGTTGGATAGAGTTTATTATCCGCGTGTCCGTTCAATGCTAAAAGCATCTCCGATTCCCCAAGATATTTTAAATACTAGTTACTATGATTCAGCGCGGCTGTTTCTTGAACAAGCAACTATTGCGGGATTACCTCATGGTTTGGTAGATGCAGCTTTGGATTGGGACATAATTCGTCAACAAATTCAGGGAACTAAAATTCCTGACGCTATTATTGGTGAAAACTGGTATGGTTTGAACAGTGGAGCAAGAAACAGTCTAGACCGTAACTATCTAGCCCAAGCCGAGCAAACTGGACATGTAAATATTCTCCCTCTACATTTAGTAACGGCAATAACTGAAGTTCCAAGATTCGGTTATCGTGTTTCAGTCACTGAAATTAACGAATCCGGAGAAGTCGTTGCGACAAAAACTTTTACCAGTCGCTATTTATTTTTAGCAGCAGGTTCTATGGGAACTTCTGCACTTTTGGTGAAGGCTAAAGCAACCGACACTCTACCTAGATTAAATGAATATGTAGGTTTAGGATGGGGAAATAATGGAGATAATGTGGCTCTTCGCTCAGGTTTTTCAGAACCCACAAATCCTGGTCAAGGGGGTACTGCATCTGCAATTGTTCAACACTTCGATAATCCTCTAGGTCCAATCTCAATACTACATGATACACAATGGAATGCTCCTGAAGGAAACCTAATATCTCTTGGTATAGGTATCCCAACACTGAGGGGCAAATTTAACTACGATGCAACTACAGGTTTAGTTAAATTAACCTGGCCAGTTAATAGTAATCAGCCAAAAGACACCAAGGTTTTACAAGCTGCGGATTACACTTACAAACTACTTAATAAGAAATATCAGGATAAAAACCCAATCACAGTTACCCTGGATCAAAGTGGTACCGGTCATACTTTAGGGGGAGCAGTTTTGGGACTCGCTTGTGATTTTCACGGGCGAGTTATGGGATATCGGGGGCTTTATGTTGTTGATGGCGCTCTTATTCCAGGCTCTACAGGATGCACAAATCCCGCCTTCACCATTGCAGCTTTAGCAGAACGCAATATCGAGGAGATTCTTAGATACGATATTGTTACTAGATAACAAATAAAAATTGGGCGTTGCATAATTGCGGGACGATTTCGTAGATCTGCACATTGCTGTTTGGAATCATAGCCTTTATCAGCAGCCAGTACCTTGATCTGTAACGAATGTCTACCACGCAGAGAATGTTTGCCACATCGGCGAAACAATTAGCGCTGCAACTCTAGATCGCCAAAAATACCAAAATGATCTGAGGGGCTGGTAGCTGAAAGATATTTCCTTGACATCCCTTGACATCCTTTCCGTAATG
>CAXTNZ010000281.1:0-8454 GCA_964245695.1 uncultured bacterium
TGAAAATGCGATCGCTGCTTTGGTGCAACTGCTGCAATCAAATAATCTGGATGACGACACCCGTTGGCAGGTAGCATATAGCTTAGGGAAAATTGTACAGGATAATAAGCATCGCTTTGAGGTAGTCAAAGCTTTAAGTAGTTATTGGCAATTGTATGATGAATACTACGATTTAGCCTGGAAATGCGCTCAGAATATGCCTTACCACAAATTCTATGAAGCTTGGCATCAGTATAATATTGCTACTCTTGCAATGCAAAGCTTTGTGAGAATCCTCTTCACAAGAAGAATTTAAGTACTTTTGCAGCAGCGACGTTACAAATATGGGTACTCGTTTATCGAAATCGGGTAGTCGTTTATCGTGTCGAATCACCAACGTTCATTTGCTTCTTCTCTGGTGAGTGGTTTAAAACTTGCTATCTGGATAGGATTTGCGGTTAGCTGGGCAATGATACCCGTTTGCAGAAAACATTTCTTTTTTGAGGAAGGTTTCAAGATCACAATTTGCACCGTTTCGGCGTTGCGTATCTCTTCTTGATATTCAACAGGAATTTCAATTTTGCCGTTGTTGACTTTATCGTTAAAGTGTATGTTTGTAGCCATTGGTTACAACAGTTCTAGAAAGAGGATTTAATTTAGTTATACTGCAAAATAGGTGACACGGTAATGAGAGTTGTCTTTTAGTTTGGCTAATACAGCAGATTGCAACTTCGTGAGGTACAGATCATCGTAGGGGCACAATATATTGTGCCCCTACTTGTGTACTTCTTATGCGATTGCTTTGCTTTGCTCGCAATGACTGCAAATATTTTTGTTTATATGCTTCAAACCTTACGTTAAACTATTGCTACACCCTAAAGTTTATAATTCATCATGACTCAATCACCAGTAAAAACTCTTTATATAACAGACTTTGCATTGTGGATTTCGCAGACTGTCAGCAACTTAAAATCCCAAGATTATAGCAATGTAGACTGGGAAAATTTAATTGAGGAAATAGAAGCATTGGGGAGGAGAGATAGACGGGAATTAGAAAGTCGTTTGACAACCTTGTTTGAACATGCCCTAAAATGGAATTATGTAAATTTACCAGAATGTTATGGCGGTTGGGAAGCAACAATTAGCCGCACACAACAGGACTTAAGCCGTATTCTTCGAGATTCTCCTAGTTTGCGTAATTATTTTTTAAGTATATGTGATGAATGTTATCAAAATGCATCTAAAAACATGAGTAAGGAATATGAATCAAAATTTCCTGATGATTGCCCTTTCCCTAATGATGTAGAAAGATTATTGGCTGACAGTTTTTGGCATTCTTAAAAATATCACACAAGCAATTCTTCAACAAGTGTTTTCAAACCCTAAAAGCCCTCAGGCTGGAAGCCTAGGGCTACACGAACAAAGCCTGCGGAGGCAGGCTAAAAACCTTAGTTTTTCCTAGTCCGCGCAGGCGGACTTCGTTCGTATAGCCGCACCCTTCTAGGGTGTCGGCAGTTTGAAAACACGCCCTAGGGGTGAGGTTTTTTTAATAAGCGATCGCCGGACATATTATTGCCTACTTAATTTACTCAAACCAATCTTTTCCTCCTGGTAACTCTGCTAAATGATGATCAATAATATCGAGTAATTCTTTAGGATGATATTTATAAGTTAAATGTAAAAGTTGTTGAGCAATATTAATTAATGTTTCTCGATTAAGTCTTTGGGAAACTTGACTAGGTTTTAACGTACCTGCAAAAATCTCAGCGCTGGCTGGTCGAATTGCCATTGCTACTGCTTCTTCTAAATATTCTGACCAGTCATCAGCTTGAATATAATAAGATTTTTGATTAGCTTTAATATTTAATTTCGCAATTTGAATTACTGAATCAGAGATAGAAGCAATCCCAGAGTTGGTTAAACGCTGTTCAATTTTGTTTTTAATTAAATGAATACATAATATTACTAAAAAAGCTTCTATTTTTCGCATAATTGCCTGTTTACTCATCTCCTCTAAATCATCAATAATCTCTAGGGCATCATCATAACGATGCTCTAAGATACTTTGTCTTAATTCTATTAATTCTTGTGTCATAGTGAACGAATAATCTTATTTTTAAATAGTAGCATTCCTGAACAATTTGGGACTGTAAACCATGCATGTAGAAACGTAAGACTTCCCTTCCTCTGCCGATAATGTGAGTTAAAATCCTGATATCTTCGTAACTACCCTGGCAAAACGCCCGAAAAAAGCGATCGCTATGCTTCAGTATCCCAATTTAGAACAAGCGCTAAAACACAACTTTGGCTACGATAGATTTCGCCCTGGACAGCGGCAAATTATCGAGGATGCGCTGCAAAATCGGGATTTACTGATTGTTATGCCTACGGGGGGAGGAAAATCGCTGTGTTTTCAACTCCCAGCTATCCTGAAAAAAGGCTTAACGGTGGTAGTATCGCCGTTGATAGCTTTGATGCAAGACCAAGTAGAATCATTACGAAATAATAATATTTCCGCAACATTTCTTAATAGCAGTCTGAATGCTTATAAAACGCGATCGCGTGAAGAAGCGCTCCTCAAAGGTAAAGTTAAATTACTCTACGTCGCTCCAGAACGCTTATTAAGCGAAAGATTTCTACCTTTTCTCGATTTAGTACATCACCAAATTGGCATTTCTGCCTTTGCGATTGATGAAGCGCACTGTGTCTCGGAGTGGGGACACGATTTTCGTCCAGAATATCGTCAGTTGAGGTCGTTGCGGAAACGCTATCCAAATGTTCCTACTCTCGCGCTTACCGCCACAGCCACAGATCGAGTCCGTAATGATATTATCCAACAACTGGGATTAAAGCAACCGAGTATCCACATTGCCAGTTTCAACCGGGAAAATCTCTATTATGAAATTCGTTCTAAAACTAAGTCGGCTTACGCGGAAATATTAGAAATTGTTAGAGAAAACGAAGGTTCAGGAATCATCTATTGTCTAACGCGCAAGAAAGTTGATGAACTCACTTTTAAACTGCAAAATGATAAAATTGCGGCTCTTTCTTATCATGCAGGTTTAACTGATGAAGAACGCACAACAAATCAAACTCGCTTTATTCGAGATGATGTGCGCTTGATGGTAGCAACTATTGCTTTTGGTATGGGAATTAATAAACCGGATGTGCGGTTTGTAATTCACTTTGATTTACCGCGTAATTTAGAGAGTTATTATCAAGAATCAGGCAGGGCTGGTAGAGATGGAGAACCATCTCGGTGTACAATGTTTTTCAACTACAGTGATATTAAAACGATTGAATGGAGTATTAACCAAAAAGCAGATCCTCAGGAACAGTTAATCGCCAAGCAACAACTGCGTCAGGTAATTGATTATGCTGAAGGTACAGATTGTCGGCGGACAATTCAGTTAGGTTATTTTGGGGAACGTTTTCCAGGTAATTGCGGTAACTGTGACAATTGTCGTTTTCCCAAACCGGTGCAAGATTGGACAATTGAAGCGATGAAATTTTTATCTTGTGTGGCGCGTTGTAAAGAAAGATTTGGGATGCTTCATATTATTGATGTGTTGCGGGGAGGGAAAACACAAAAGATTACCCAAAACGAACATGATAAACTTTCTACATACGGTATTGGCAAAGATAGAAGTGTAGATGAATGGCGAATGTTAGGGCGATCGCTTTTACATCAAGGCTTACTAGAACAAACCGCCGATGGTTACTCAGTCTTGAAACTCAACGCCCTGAGTTGGGAAGTAATGCGACGACAGCGCACAGTTTCCATCGTCGTTCCCGTCGTTCAAAAGCCGATTTGGGAAGGCGATAGTGAGAAAGCAGCAGAAGTGGAAATGCTAGTTTATCGATTGCGATCGCTTCGCAAACAACTTGCTGATGAACAATCTGTTCCACCTTATGTCGTCTTTCCCGATTCTACCTTGAAATTGATGGCACAAGTTAAACCAAAAACACTTATCGAATTTGGCAAACTTTCTGGAGTTGGCGATTATAAACTCGCCCAATACGGCGAGAAATTTATTAACGAAATTCGTGCTTACTGTCAAGAACAAAATTTGTCAGAAAAAAACGGAAATACTACAGCTTCTCAAGGTTTACCGACAGAAACTGAATACTTAACTTTACAGTTACATCAACAAGGTTTCAGCGTCGAAGAAATTGCTCAAAAACGCAATGTTCGCCCCACAACAGTTATCCGTCACCTTTCAGATTTAATTGATAAAAATCAGCCAGTAGATATAAATAAATTAGTTCCGCTAGAGAAGCAGCAGAAAATTTTGCAAGTATTAGAAATTTTGGGAGATATTGCTTTGACACCAATTAAAGAATATCTTGGTGAAAGTTACAGTTTTGATGAAATTCGCTTGGTTAGGGGAAAGTGGCGGCAAGAAAGTAAGAAGTGAAAACATTTATTCCTCAAGAGGTGTAAAAGAGTATTGGATTGCTGATTGGCGATCGCATAAAGTAGAGAGAGGTTTACTGCCAAAAACAAGGTCAACTCAAATTGGTAGTAACTCTTTCGCGGTGATGATACTATCGGCGCTATTACCGGGTTTTAGTTGCACTGTAGACAAATTTTCCCCTAATTAAAGATAAGCGCGATAACCCAAAGGGTTAAAGCTTTCCTTCTCCTGTCGGAGACGCTGCGCGAACGGAACGCTGCGCGAACGCTTATCGCCCTTCACAAAACCGACAATATCACCTACACTAAAATTTTGTAGTTTGTGTGCCATGCATCACTATAATTTTCCCGCCTAATTGGCTGCATGGCGACTTACTACGCAGAACACCGGGCACAAAAATTAGGACGGAATTTACATATTGGGCTGCTGGTCAATGAGTAACTCGTACAATAGGGAAAACTGGTAATTTCGTATTTAGTTTTCTTTGGTGTTGAACAGGTCTGCAAGCTTGCTGTATCTTTGCTTTTAGGAGCTAGAATCATAGATAAAAGCCTGGGAAAAGCAAGGCAAGCAAATATATTGATGTGTGTCAGTAAGAGAATATCCAGCATACTCATAGGTAATCACCGCCTGCTAACAATAGGTGGTCACTGTTTTTAGTTGCCACTAGTTAAAAGCAAATTTCATTGCTTTTACTCTATGTAAATTCATATTATCATATATTTATTTAAATAAATTCATTAAATTATCTAAATTCCGATATACACAAGTAGTTGCGTATCTTAAAGTCGGCTATTTTAGTCTAATGAAGGAATATGCACAGAACAATAACAATTTACTATTTAAGGGATAATGTGTGATGTCGAAAACTCCTGTTGCTCCTGAGATATTTTCTCACATTTCTGAGCGAGAACGTTTAGCGTTAAAGCGTTTGGCAGATTATTCAAATGTGCAGACGCTGCCGGAAATTTGGCAGTTGGTAGCAAAGCGATGCGGTGATACCGTAGCCCTCCGCGATCCTCACGCCAAACCAGAAGTTGTGATTACCCATACCCAGCTAGCCGAGAAAATTCAGCAATTTGCCGCAGGTTTGCAGGCGTTAAAAGTGAAAGTTGGCGATCGCATCTCCTTAATTGCTGACAATAGTCCCCGCTGGTTTATTGCCGATCAAGGTATTATGATGGCTGGGGCAGTCGATGCGGTGCGTAGCTCCCAGGCAGAAAAAGAAGAACTGCTATTTATCATTGCCAATAGTGGCAGCACAGCGCTGGTATTGGAAGATTTAAAGACACTGAACAAACTAGGCGATCGGCTTAACGATCTGCCAATTCAATTCATCATCTTGCTTAGTAATGAAACACCACCGCCAGATGAAACCCTAAAGGTGCTAAACTTCTCGCAATTGATAGAAACTGGGGCAAATTATACTCTACAGCCGATTCAGCAAAACCGCGATGCCCTAGCAACCCTAATTTATACATCAGGTACTACAGGTAAACCCAAAGGCGTAATGCTCAGTTATGGTAATTTGATGCACCAAGTTACAACCTTTGGCACAGTAGTACAACCGGAAGTGGGAAATATTGTCCTCAGCATCCTTCCTAGCTGGCACGTCTACGAAAGAACAGTTGAATATTACTTACTTTCTCAAGGTTGTACACAAATTTACACTAACTTGCGCTCTGTCAAAAAGGATTTAAAAGAATTTAAACCTAATTACATGGTGGGTGTACCGCGCTTGTGGGAATCGATTTATGAAGGAGTGCAAAAGCAGTTTCGCGAACAACCTGAGAATAAGCAACGCTTAATCAACTCCTTACTGGCAATTAGCGATAAATACATCAAAGCGCGGCGAATTGCTCAAGGATTAAGTTTAGATCATCTGAATGCAAGTGCGATCGCGCGATTATCAGCAAGTATACAAGCATCTGCGTTGCTTCCCCTTCATGCCTTGGGAGAAAAACTCGTTTATAACAAAGTCCGAGAAGCCACAGGAGGAAAAATCAAGCAGATGATTAGCGGTGGTGGTGCGCTTCCCAAACACATAGATGATTTCTTTGAAATTATTGGTGTGGAGATTTTGCAAGGGTATGGCTTAACGGAAACTTCTCCGGTTACAAATGTGCGTCGTCCTTGGCACAATTTGCGCGGTTCATCTGGACAACCACTTCCCGGTACAGAAAATAAAATAGTTGATCCAGAAACTCGCCAGCCTTTAGCAATTGGTAATAAAGGTTTAGTGCTGCTCAAAGGACCGCAAATTATGCAAGGATATTACCAAAATCCGGAAGCGACAGCAAAAGCAATTGATCCTGAAGGTTGGTTTGACAGCGGCGATTTGGGTTGGGTGACACCAGAAAAAGATTTGGTGCTGACTGGAAGGGCAAAGGATACGATTGTGTTAAGCAACGGGGAAAACATCGAGCCGCAGCCGATAGAGGATGCTTGTGTGCGATCGCCCTACATCGATCAAATGATGCTTGTTGGGCAAGACAAGCGCAGCCTCGGTGCCTTAATAGTCCCCAATCTGGAAGCCTTGGAAAAATGGGCAGAAACTCAGAATTTGGAATTATGTATACAGGATAACAATGTTAGCGAGGCAACAAGTCAAAAAATTAACCTTGAGAGTAAAATAATCCAGGATTTATTTCGGCAAGAATTGAATCGGGAAGTGCAAAATCGTCCAGGCTATCGACCAGATGACCGTATTGGTCCAGTTAAACTAATCCTGGAGCCGTTTAAGATCGAAAATGGCATGATGACACAAACCCTGAAAATTCGCCGTCACGTCGTCATGGAACGCTATCGCGATATTATTGACGGCATGTTTGCCTGATAATTTCCACCGCAAACAATAGAGTGAACGTGAAACTTTTATGGATGTCTCCAAATCTCAACTGCTTTTAAAGCGCGTCGTTAATGTCAAAGTCATTGTCACTCCCCTCTGGAAAGAGGAAGTGCAGCAGCAACTGCAAGCGCAGATCAATCAAATTGATCAGCAATTGCAACAAATCGACGTTGAAGGACAAAGGGCGATCGCTGCTGTTCAAAAGCAGAGTTTACAACCTCCCGGACCCCAAACCCTCCAACAAATCGAAAATATCCAAGTCCAAGTCAATCAAAAGAAAAGCGAACTGCTAGAGCAAAAAAATCAAAGTCTGCAAAACCTCCAGCAAGTGCAGTTTCTAGAGTTGGATCAAGAAGTCCCCCAATTCCAAATGGAAGGCTTTTTCCGGGTAGCACCGGGTGATAACCTAATTAGCAAAATGCAGGTCGAAATCGTGCTGCGCGATGGCGTTGTAGAAGAAATTCGCGGCGATATCTAAGTTTGTCATTTGTCAAAAGTCCTTTGACTCCTGACTTGTGACTTGTGACTCCGTGCCTGCTGACTCAAAAACGCATCTACCGACAGATAGAAGTTGACGTTTTTTGAGGGCGGTTCCCAGACCAACATTGTACCTGGGAGCCTGCCCAGACAATCTGCCATACGGGGGGTGAACTAACTAAAAGCGATCGCCCAAAGGTTGTCATCTCAACTCGATATTTAACTGCACCAAGCGCATTATCCGCGTGCTTGATTTGCGTAATCGTCACCATCGCCTGATTTGGTTGCGGATAAACTACCTCTACCTTTCGTGTTGCTTTCTCTGATGCCATATCCTCAAAGGCATTGAGGGCAAGAGTAGCAGGATCGCTGCCTTGAAGAGCAGAATTGAGACTAGGCAGAGGTATAGTTTTATAATCTACACGTTCTGTATATACCGTAGTATCTTGCGATTGGGTTGTCGCAAAATATTGCTGCTCTTCTCCATTTTTATTAGCTATCAAGGGTGCTGATGTCTGGCGCTGCATGATATAAACTCCAGCACCAGCAGTGGCAAAGATACTCAGTATCAAAATCAAAAACAACTTCAGCTTTGCCGACATAAAATTAAACAGAAATTTCAAACAGGTTAATTACCAATTCTGAATTTTAGATGCAAATTCCACCCCACAGCCTCTGCTTTTAAGTAGCTTTTTTGTCTTATTGAGCGATTATGAGGAGCATAAATTATAT
>CAXTNZ010000282.1:0-8354 GCA_964245695.1 uncultured bacterium
ACTCCCCCACTCCTCTTCTAGCTACCTGGTTGCCCGATTATCCGCGCCGTCTGTGTGGCTTGAATCAACTGGCTGAGGGTGCTGTCTAATTGCACGCCTGGGTCAGTTGCAACCCACCCTTGCGATGTTAGGTGACGGACTTCAAAGTGCAGGTGAGGACCTGTGGAATTGCCAGTGCTGCCAACTCGCCCAATCACGGTTCCCTGTTGCACTACCTGACCAGGTTGGACAAAGATTTCTGACATATGACCGTAGAGAGTTTGTTGGGCGGAACTGTGGTTCATAATCACAGTTAAACCATAACCGCCTACCCAGTCAGCAACCTCTACTTGACCTGTAGCGGCTGCCAAAATTGGTGTTCCCATAGCCGCACCCAAATCTGTACCGGAGTGGAAACGGCGATCGCCTGTAATTGGATGAACTCGCCAACCAAACAACGAAGTAATCGGCGAGGGAACAGATAGCGGGAACATCATTCCCCCAGGATTGACAGCGACTGCGCTATTATAGGGAATTTGCGGCAATGCTGATGCCAGTGGAATGTCGTAAGCTACAGTGCTGTCGCGGGGTGCGACGTTGTCAGCCGTCATCGGTGCTGACAAAGAACCAGCTTCGGGCGCGATCGCACCGGAAGCAACTATGGGGTTAGGGTTAAAACTGCTGGGCTTGGGGATAAACCGATTCGGGCGAACATCGCTCTTAATCACACCAACAGAAGCAACCTGCTTCTCACGCCATCCGCCATTGTTAAGATTAATCGGACCAACCCGCGTCCTACGCCATCCGCTGTTATTTTCTCCACTTGCAAGGCGGCGGACTGGTGAAACGTTGGCGATCGGCAAATTTTGACTTCTTCTAATCCAACTCGGCGCTTTGGAGCGTGTTACCTGATTATTAGAATCAGCAGAATCGGCTACACGCTGATTTCCATAAGGAGTAATCGGTATTTTCGCGCAAATACCGCCCGACGCACCTTGCCCTTGCGGTAAAATGGTTCGACAACCGCTAGAGCGTTCTGTAACTACCACAGAATTCGGTGATTGATACTTACTCGTCCCATCGTTGTTGTAATCGTTGGGGTCTATATAGGCGTTGTTATAATCCTTGAGTTTGCCCTGGGTTGCACTGAGATTGCTGTCTGAGTTGTTTGGTGGTCGCGAAACTTCTGAGGGTCTCTCAGGTACAGTGCGGGTATTTGTGGGTTTGGCTTCTGGTTGTTGAGAATTTTCTACTTCTGGTTTTTCCCGACCCGCCCTCTCCCGCGAAGCTTCTACCTGCCGTCTGAAGCGTCTAGCAGTTGTCTCAGGCTCGGAATTCACTACACTCGGTCTTGAGCGTCTGATACGAGTCAGAGGCTCAAGAGACTCGCTTTCAGGTGTTGAACGTCTAACTGGTGTTGACTGAGAAACTTCTGTTCTACTGCGTAGTCTCTTTTTAAGTCTGGCTCGGCGTTCGGAAAAATCCGGCGTTGCTGTCGATTCTGGTGCAGAAGCGCTGCGAGACCGTACAGTCTCTCTTTTAACTGGATTTGTAACTGGTGTTTGCCGGGAATTTTCGACTGTGGGAACGATGTTGTCTATTGATGTGTCTACTTGGGCAAACACGAAGCCGCCGCTGAGGAGGGTGAGACTGCTCAACCAACAGAGGCTTTGTGCTGGTAACGAAGATGCCAAGCGTCTTGTCACGAGACATCGCTGCAATAAGTTGTGCAAACGGCGATCGCTCTTTTGATTGCGCTGCGTCATTTGTTCTTTGTGCGTGTTGTGTGTAATTTGGGGACTGGGGATTGGCGAAGCGGGGAGGAGCGATTGGGGAGGAGCGATTGGCGAAGCGGGGATTAGGAATTAAAGATTAGATATTACAAATATTAGGAATTGTATCTGTTTCCTAGTCCCCAATCCAAGCTTCCCTAATCCCTAGTCCCTAGTTTCTTGTAACCCAAACTGATTGTACCGGGTTGGAGGCAAATTTCTGGTGTTATTACTGTTTTGGTATCATAAGTTTCCATCTTGACTCGTAGTTCCCCTGTAGGAGTTACGCCGACTATAGTCCCGGAATGATTCTTGATGTCTACTTTATCGCCCATGTTAGTAAGCAAATTTAGATAGCCTGACAGAAGTATATTTACTTCTTTTTCGCAAAGACACTCAACACCAAATTCTATTCCTAACAAAACCTCGAAAGCTAGCATTTCTAGAGAATCAATTGCACTTTTTTGCTCTTGAGCTTGCCAGAATTCCAGATTGATTCCGGTTTCTGGTACTGGGTTTGCCCAGTTAATACCCACACCAATTACTGCTTGTGTGATTTGTCCTTTGTGTACTTTAGTTTCAGTCAAAATGCCGCCTAGTTTGCGGCTATTTAAGACTAAATCATTGGGCCATTTAATTCCGACATTCACGCCACATTTTCGCAATTGTTTAGCAATTCCCCAAGCAGTTGCCAAAGTTAGCTGGTAGCTGTTACTGGCTGGCAATTTGGGAGCAAGTGCCACTGAAAGATATAATCCCCCACCAGGGGAACTCCATTGATGACCCCATTGCCCCCGCCCTGCTGTCTGAGAAGTCGCAATTACTACACATCCTGGTTCTACCCCTTGTTCTAGCAAGTCCCACACAGTCTGGTTAGTTGAAGCTACGCTGTGAAAAACATGTAGAGACAATGGTAAATATTGATGCTTACGCCTCATGAGGGCGGTTTCTAACTGTTGCCGATCAAATTCCACAGGGTTTACCGAAATCCCGTTGTACAAGTTAACATTAATTGGCTGAAGAAAGATTTTCTGTTGAGGTTTGGACCGAAGATGCACACTTGGCACTGGCGCACTTGGGAAGGACTACCCTACCTGACTTGCAGTCTACTAGAACGTTTGCCTCACGGCTTTTTCACCCAGCAGTTTTGGTCTCGTTCTCCGCAAGAGTTGACTCATGTCTTGCAACCGGAAGCATCACCTTATCGCTTAAAACAGGTTCATGGCAACATTGTCCTCACACCTCAAGAAATAGCCAGCAAGTTGAGTGCGGGTGGCGATGATGTTGAAGGAGAAGGTGATTCTGCCCTGGTATTGGGAGACGGTTTGATGAGCGAAGAACCTCTACAAGCACTGTGGGTAGCTAGCGCTGATTGTACACCGGTGCTGATTGCCGATGAAAAGACTCTTCAAGTGGCAGCACTACATGCAGGTTGGCGGGGTACGGCATCTAAGATTGTACCGCAGGCGATCGCTCGCATGAAAGCACAAGGCAGCAAAATCGAAAATCTGCGAATTGCCCTAGGACCTGCCATCGCTGGCGAGGTTTACCAAGTCTCAGAACAGGTGGCAGCAGAAATAGGCGCAAGCATTATACCACATAATGATGAAAAAGCTATTATTCATGCCATGTATCAGCTACCAAATTCACCTTTATTCACCGATGCAAATCCAGGAAGAGTGCGGCTGGATGTGCGACGGGTGAATGCTTTACAAATGGAAACGCTGGGAATTGATGCAGAACAAATAGCGATCGCTCCTTATTGTACCTACCAAACCCCAGATTATTTCTTTTCTTATCGCCGGGAAAAACAGAAAAAAGTCCAATGGTCAGGAATCGTCAGCATTTGAGAAAATTCGTAGTAAGCGTTTCAACGCTTAAATCAAAAACTAAAATTCGGACAACAATTCAGAAAAAGGCATAATCTTAAAAGCGATCGCCTGATTTAATTAAGCCGGTATCATCAAAAAACATTACGCCACTTTTAACGGCTTCTGAGGTAAAGCGAGCGCTTCTGGCAAAGACTTGACGGTGTGACAAGGGATTTGGCAGTTGCAACAGCTAGAACTAAACGCCCGTGGTGTACAATGCAATCTTTAGCAAGGATGTCGCCAACACACCTCCCCAATCCCATCTGTACTGTGTTTTTGGAGTTCAATAAAGCTTGCAGATGAACATAGGAATAATCGAGCCTTACAATAGCGGGTTTTTAGAAGTTGTACCAGAGGGTGAAGGAAGCGATTATTGGCAAATTGCAGCTATACACATTAACGGAGAAGCCTTCTGCCCTAGCCCTCGTCTTTATCGTTCGCAACTTTTAGCATTAGCTAAAGCCGCGCAAATTTATGATTGGATAGCTGACCACGAGCAACAAATTAATAGCGAGGGTTGCTACTGCGAAAAATTTAAGCTGACCCTGTGGTATCAGCCGAAAGTATCTTAGTTTTTCTTTGCTCAAACGAGCGATAGCCAAAGGCTTAAGCTCCGCTTATGGCACCAGTGTCACGTAAATATTTGAAGTATCCTAAATAATAGGACTTGTATTAATTCCCTCGGCTTCAAACTAAAAATAAAAAATTTGGCTCCCGAACTTGGAGGTTATATGATAAAACCTTTTATTGTCAGCTGTTTGTCTATTTTGTCGATAGTAACAGCAACTCAGTCGGTGGTAAGCGCTCAGACCATAGCGCAAAACCCAGCTAGCTCCAATGCTGACCAAGGCACTGGCAACTTGCTCAATTACCGTAGTGGAACGCGCATTTATAATAATGGTTCCATTAACATCCCCAATGAAAAGATAATTTATCCCTCCGTGACGATAAATCATGGCGACGGATCTAGTACTTACTATTACTCAAATGGAACGCGCATCACCACTGATAAAAATACAGTTAGCCCAAGCGGGACTTTTCTCATACAAGGCATAAATGGGGGGCTGAACAATGAAAATAGAATTAACCCAATTCGGAACGGGAACTTTTAGAAATGCCTTGTAGTGATAGTTGGGGTGTTGCAGGTGCGATAGCTTCCCTGATGAAAACCGCAAACCGGTCATCGGACTCGCTTATGAACAGTAAGCCGTCAGATACAGCTTTTAGCTAGTCGGTAATTTCTGTCTTAGTCATAGCCACTCTGATGTGCGATCGCTCAAACGAAATAAGCGATCGCTCCTTATTGTACTTTTCAAACTCCAGATTACTTCTTTTCTTATAGCCGCGAAAAACAGAAAAAAGTCCAATGGTCAGGAATTGTTAGCGTCTGAGAGAATTCGTAGTAAGCGTTTCAACGCTTAAATCAAAAACTAAACTTCAAATAACTATTCACAAAAAGGCATAATCTTAAATGCGATCGCCTAATTCATTTTATCTCAGAGGCGATCGCAGCTAGGAAAATGAGCAAACATCTCAAACAGAATGTCTAATCTCCACAGCCAAGAAGCTTAGGGCAAGTCTCTAGCCCAAACTCAGCTTGTATGAGATGCGAAATCTTATTACTTCTTTTGGGAAGTGCAAAATACCTAAGAGTTTCCAGAGAAGCTTTTTGAATGGCTCCATTCTGAGGTTCTGGATGACCTATCTTCCGCAGGATATAACTAAGTTTTATTGAGGGACAAGAATGAACGTTGAAACTCAATCTATCTTCATTTGCAAAACGTATGTACCAATCGTAGTCAGCGAAAGTTTTTAGCTCTACATTATGATTACCATGAGTCATTTCCGTATTTTCAGTGTTCGGTTTAAATAATTCTCTAAATTCCTCCATTCCATCGTCCCAAATCATTTCTTGTGCTGAAAAAATAACTTCCGAATCGGCTATTTTATTAAATTCATGTCCTTTACGAAGACTGCGATTTAACAAAACATACTGGTACAGAATTTCAGGCATTTCCACGCCAAGCGCGTATAAGCTGTGTCCCTCACACAACAAACGCACTTCATCTCGAAGTTGATTTATTAGTAAACCAATATCTTTGGCAGCAAAACTTGTGTAATCTCCTCCTTTAGCTTCAAATGCATCAGCTTTTGCTCGAACACTAAATGCAAGAGCTACCATTAGTGGTAATCTTTCAGGCTTTCCTGCCTCAATACGATTGAGTTGAGTTCGTAACCAAGCTTCTAAATCTTCTGCTCTTTCAATTAGTTGGTCGGCTTCCAATAGCTCAGGTAGTATGTAGCTAAATCTCTCGTATGCTTTTAGGACTTTAAAAGTTCTAGTCTCAAACTCTTCTCTTTTCCTAAGAGCTTCTACATCTTTAACCTCTTCTATAATACTTTGAAAACCTATATGCATCTCCTGACGTAGAATATTCATCTGTTGGGCTAGATTATGCTGATTAGATGCTAACAACTCAAGTGTGCGGTGTTGAGCAGCAAGAGCATTGTGAATACTGTTAAAGTAAAACTGAATTTGTTCATGATTTTTATCTAATTTATTTTCTAAGTTCTTAAGTCCTAATTGGGTATCCTCATGAACTAGGTCTAATTTCTTTTTCAGCTTACGAAGTTTATGAGCATTATAGATACCGACACCAAGATTGAGTATATTTATTCCCAGATTAGCGATGTTTAACATATCAAAACTTCCTGGTTGAACAGATTGTATAGTTTCTCTACTTGCACGATGTCGCGTACACCAAGTACCCGCTTCACCGATAACCACTTCATAACCTGAAGCGTCTCCACCCTTAAAGAGATGTGGTTCTGGTTTCTGAGTGAAAGGATTAACCATATTTGTTTGTTGTCAAAAAGACTTACTGTATTTTCAGTATTCCCATCGGCGATTAATAAATAAGCGATCGCCCACACAATCCACGCCTCAACGATAAAATCACTAAGGAGTCACTTATCCCGCGTTAGTACCGATGAAAGCCGAACTCACCCCAACTACTCCTCAACTTCCCGAACTCCTAGCACCGGCAGGTAATTGGGAATGCGCTAAAGCTGCTGTAGAAAACGGTGCAGATGCGATTTACTTCGGTTTGGAGCGGTTTAATGCGCGAATGCGGGCAGAAAACTTTACTGAAGCAGATTTGCCGGAATTAATGCAATTCCTGCACTGTCGGGGTGTGAAAGGCTATGTCACTCTAAATACGCTAGTTTTTCCCCAAGAACTGCGAGAAGCACAGCAGTACATCCGCTCAATTATTACAGCGGGTGTAGATGCAGTAATCGTTCAGGATGTGGGAATTTGCCGTTTAATTCGTCACCTTTCCCCAGATTTTCCCATTCATGCTTCCACCCAGATGACTATCACTAGTGCCGCTGGTGTGGAATTTGCGGAGTCACTTGGGTGTAATTTGGTCGTGCTGGCGCGTGAATGTTCCCTGAAAGAAATCGACAAAATCCAGCACCAACTTACTCAAAAGCAAACCTCGCTACCTTTAGAAGTCTTTGTTCACGGTGCTTTGTGTGTCGCTTATTCCGGACAGTGTTTGACGAGTGAGGCTTTAGGAGGACGTTCGGCTAATAGAGGCGAATGTGCCCAAGCTTGCCGAATGCCCTACGAGTTAATAGCAGATGGCGAAGTTGTAGATTTAGGCGATCGCAAATATTTACTCAGTCCCCAAGACTTGGCTGGGTTAGAGGTTCTGCCAGATTTGGTAAAGTCAGGTGTCAGTTGTCTGAAAATTGAAGGTCGTCTAAAAGCGCCAGAGTATGTTGCTAATGTAACTCGTGTTTATCGGCAAGCACTGGATCGGGTGATAGCGGAATTGGAAAGACCTAACCCCCCAGCCCCCTTCCCTACTAGGGAAGGGGGAGTAGAACCTCCCCTCTCCGCTTCAAAGAGGGGTAGGGAAAGAGGTCAATCCCAAGACCGTTACAATCTGGAAATGGCGTTTTCTCGCGGAATTTATACAGGCTGGTTCGGTGGAATTAACAATCAAGAACTGGTTCACGCCCGCTTTGGCAAAAAGCGCGGAGTTTACCTGGGCGAAGTTACTCGCATTCGCAATGAACAGGTAATTATCAAACTTGAAGCGCCTGTTAAACCGGGTGATGGTGTTGTTTTTGACTGCGGGCATCCAGAGGCGCAAGAAGAAGGTGGTCGGATCTATGCAGTGGAACAAAAGGGTAAAGAAGCCTTACTGACATTTGGGCGGCGTGACTTGAATCTGCGTCGGGTGCATGTGGGTGATAAAGTATGGAAAACTAGTGACCCAGAATTAGATAAGCAATTACGACAAAGTTTTGCTCTTGAAAATCCGCAATTTCAGCGTCCCATTTCTGTAGAGGTTTATGGGGAAGTGGGAGATAATTTGATCGCGATCGCTCGTGATCAACTGAGTCATGTAGTTCAGGTAGAATCTGCAATTTCACTAGTTGAGGCGCACACCAAACCCCTGACAACCGAACGTTTACAAGAACAGTTCGGTCGTCTCGGCAATACTCCTTTTTGTTTGGCAGACTTGACAAATCACCTCAAAGATGCAGTAATGCTGCCCGTAAGTGAATTAAATAGGATGCGGCGTGAGATTGTTGAGCAGTTAGAAGAAATGCGATCGCTACCTAAACGTTGGCAACTGCATTCTAATGCTTGTTTGCAAGATTTACTTTCTTCCCCCGTACGGGCGGGGTTACCCCGCCCCTCCCCCACTCCCGTACG
>CAXTNZ010000283.1:0-8348 GCA_964245695.1 uncultured bacterium
AAACGCCGCTCGATTTCACCACCACTGATGATACCGCCAAGTATGTGGCGGAAGCGGTGAGCGACCCAGGCTTGGCAAACACAGCGCTGGAAGTCGCAGGTGACACTCTGACTCCGAAGCAGTTGAAAGCCACTTACGAAGCAGCGACGGGCAGCAAATTAAGCGAAAAATCATTGGGCAGTATCGCCGAGATGAAAGCTTGGATTACTAACAAAAAAGCGTCAGCCAGTTCACTCGAAGACTACATCTACCACCAATATATGTACGCGATGGTATCGGGTAAGGGCAAACTCGATCAAATTGGGAACGATCGCTATCCCCACATCAAACCCATGACAGTTAAGCAATCGTTGAGCAAAGGAGATTCGTAAAATGGCAGCTTTAGTGGAATTCGCGATCGTGTCTCCGGCTCTGGCTTAGGCATCCAACTAGAAGAGGCAGAACTTACAGCTATTTTCAGGTAAATGAACCACATCTTTTTTATCTCACGCAGAGGCACAGAGGCGCAGAGAGAATACAATCTTTGTGGTATAAGTATATGAAAACTGCTGTAAACCCCAGCAGGGCAAAGTTTTAGCTATTTAATGGTCTGCTTATTTCCGCACCCGCAGTACTAATCAGAGTTAGTATCTCGTCTTCGCGTCAAACGTGGAGAATGTCCTCTTTGCCAACGATTAAACCCATAACCAACCGCTGCCAAAGCCAATATATAAGGACTGTAAACCATTAACCAAATAGCCAACTTCAACAAGCCAACAGTAAAATCACCAAAAGAATTAGTAGATTTATTCCAACTTTCTTGAAGTTGTGAACTTAAAGCGCGTTGTGTTCCGTTGCTAGAAACTGCGGCTTCTAACTTCAAAGTGATAGTTGAATAAGTAACTTGATTAGTTAAGTTTTTTAATTGAGCATCAATTTGTTCAATAGATTGTCGCACTTGACTAAGTTCTTGAGCAACACTTAACACATCCCTAACAGAACCAGCGCGATCCATAATTTTCTGTAAATTCGCTTCTGTTTTCCGCAAATTAGTTAATCTCGCTTGAATGTCCACTAAGCGATCGCCTACATCTTCAGCGCTAATATTGCGACTTTGTACCGTTCCCAATTTGGCTAATTCATCTAAAGTAGGTTGCAATAAGTTCTGCGGTACTCGTAACTGTATTGATGCGGTGTGACGAGCGTTTGTTTTTGTCGGTTGTTGTTCTTGTAAACTAATTAAATCTCCTTGCTGTTTATTAATAATTTCCGAGACGGCATTAACACTTTTATCTACAGAATCAACAATCAAACTAATTGCCGCTTTTTTGATTAATTGCGGACGAGAACGAGGTACTTGTGCAGTAGTATCAGCCGTTTCAGATGTTGCAGCACCTGCGAGTGATGCTGCGGATTGACTTGCTGCTGTCTCATTCTTCAGTGCAGCCTCAGGTAGATTAGGTGCAGAAGCACAACTTGTAAAAATTACCCCTCCCATCAGCACAGTCAAAAATAAAGTCGGTTTTCGCGTCGCATTAGTCAAGCTGTTCATAACCTACCCTCGGATAGTTGAAGTTAAAGCTAGTATGGCTGACTTGAACACAGGTTTCTGGCTTTGTTGCAGTTTATGTAACACAGATAAAACGCTCTTTGCGCTTAGTACAATAAAGCTCTGCGTCCCTCTGCGCTTACTCTGTGTTCCTCTGCGTTTAAAAACACGCTCGTTTTTACGCCTAGCTGTACTTACTACGAACAGATAAGCCTAACGACGGATGAATTAGCAAAAACACTGTGACTAGCTGGTACATAAGTAAATGAACCAGAAACATGGAAACCAAACAGCTAGGAAAATCGGGTGTATATGTAAGCGCGATCGCTTTGGGAGGTATGCCGATGTCGTTAAGCTCGCGACCTCCCGAATCCGAATCTCTCCAAGTCATTCATCGCGCTTTAGATTTAGGCGTTACTTTCATTGACACCGCCGACTCTTACTGCAAAGATGAATCAGATAAGCACCACAATGAGAAACTAATTCACAAAGCTTTGCAAACTTACAGTGGTGATGCTAGCAATGTAGTTGTGGCAACTAAAGGCGGTTTGATGCGTCCTAATGGAAGCTGGACGCGCAACGGCAATCCTGAACATTTACGCAAAACGATCAAAGAAAGCTTTGAAGCTTTAGGTGGTGAGAAACCTATCGATGTTTGGCAATACCACTCGCCAGACCCGGATTATACCATAGAATCAGCCTTAAAACCTGCTTCTGAAGCAGTAAAAGAAGGTTTGATTCGCTTTGTCGGAGTTTCTAACTTTTCTGTCGAACAAATCAAGCAAGCGCGGGATTTCGTGGAAATTGTCTCAGTGCAAAATCAATATAGCCCTTGGTATCGACAGCCAGAGAAAGACGGGGTGTTGAAGTATTGCGAACAAGAACAATTAACCTTTTTACCTTGGAGTCCCTTCGGTGGTAGTCGGCGCCATAGTGACTTGCAAGATATTAAAGCGATCGCCCAACTAGCCAAAGAAAAAGGCGTATCAGTGTATTCTATAGTACTAGCGTGGCTGCGTTCCAAGTCGCCCTCTGTTTTGCCCATTCCCGGTGCTAGTAAGGTTTCCAGCATCGAAGACTCAGTGCGTGCTGTCGATGTGAAACTTTCAGATGAAGAAGTGCAAAGAATTGATCGAGAAACTTAATTGTCTGGTAGTTAGTTGATGGGCATTTTTTGCAAACGCATCTAAATCAGCACTTACGCACGGACTAGGATTTTACGCATTATTCGCACTCGCGAAGTATAAGCCCTTCGGGCACGCTTCTCTACTATCCGGCTCCTTCATGTGCGAACGCACTCGTGTTATTTTTCGTCACGAGTGCGTAAGTCCTATAAATGTTAGTAGACCCAAAAATGAATGCGATCGCCAAAGAATAGTAGTTGAGGATACCGTTTTTTTGGGAATGCACAAAAGCTGATTGCCTGTGACGAATCATAAAATTAGCTTATGAATTAACTGCTCAGACGCACTAGCTAATCAAGGCGAGCGGACTTGTCAGTGTTGATGCTTACTATTCCCATTATTCTGCATAAAGCTCTACTAAAAATCTGCATAAGTCTTATCCTACAGGCATTTCAGATATTAGATAAAAATTAATTTCAAGGAGTGATACCAACCCTTGAACCTATTTTGCCTTTAGTGTGGCGATCGCACTTATCTAGCCCACATCAACGCATACGACAACCTCTGCAACTTGAGCACCTAAAGAGATATCAAAACTTGTATAGAAAAAGTAACTGTTTTTTCTACAGATAATCTTTTCAATCTTAAATATTCCTGTAAACTCTCTATGATCTACTTGCTTATAAAACCGAGTATTAAATTTGGCAATTAAAATTTTTTCATCCACTATTGTTGGGAAAAATATATCAACTGGGATTTGCTTTAAACCATACAATCCATTAACGAACAAATTCGATAGCATTGTGTACATTATTTGCTCGTAAATAATCATAACTTCTACTGCATGTAAATGAGATTTTATTCCTTCAACTTCATAACATGTGCTAGGTACAGAAAATCTACCCCAAGCTTCTTTGTCAACTATTTTTACTTCCTTTAAATATCTGCATTCCTTTGCATAGTTATCTAAACTTAATTCTAGAAAGTCATACTTATTCATTTGACTACAGAGAATAAAATCCAAAAAAAATTACCAGATTTTGTTTACTTTGTCAATGCCTAAGTCCTAGAAACTAAAATGTGCGTGAAGACTTACCAATCGCTGAATGTGGTTTGTGTATTCGCCACATCAGATTGCATTCTACCTGACATTCAGCACCCTGTCTGTGACAATCGTTTTTTAGGCATTTATGAATACATTAACGGTTGTTAAAAGCATCATTTCGTTACTTAGCCTGCATATGATCAAGGGCAAACGCCGGAATGTCAATAAGAATGTCTCAAACTCAATAAAGTCCAAAGTAATCGCATTCTTATTGACAAGATTTTAGGCGATTGCTTTGACTGGAGGAAAATCACTCAAACGATAAATTCTGATTATGCTCGTTAATGCATTAACCAAGCTTTTTCTCAAGACTAATTTAGATGCGTTTGCCCTGATGAATGCTAACAAGATGACTTGGAAAAACTGTTAACACATCCTAATTTTTCAACTTGAGAATTGCTGCGGGCGAATTACTTTCAAACGTCTTTGGTAACTGAATTCCCAGTACCACCACTCTTGTTGCCATAAACGCGGAAACAGCCAACCATAAAAGATGGTTACTGTGAGCCGACCACGCCCAAACAGCCACAGGTGTAAATCCTAACAAAATTGCTGTGAAAGCGGCGTAACGCAAAAATTGCCCTTTTGCTAATCCCGCAAAATACCCCTCCAGAATCCAAGCAATTGAAAAACAAATCAAAATCGGAACTAACCAAGGAACATAGTTTTTAATTGGCTCTATGACTTCGGCATGATTGGTTAACAACCCAAATATAGTTTCAGGTAACAGAATACATAATCCGGAAGCGGCAACTCCCACTAGCAAGCTAGTGAAGATCGCAATCTGCAATAAAGGCAATAATAATTGATTTTTGGCGGATTGACCTTGAAAATTTCCCGTTAGGGTCTCCGTAGTAAATCCTATTCCCTCAATGAAGAACGCTATGAGAAATATTACCTGTTGGAGCAAGGTATTTTCAGCTAAGACATCTGTCCCCAAAGTAGCACTCAGATTCAGAAAAATTGTCCAAATTGACATATAGACTAAAGAATTAATCAATAAGTCTTTATTGAGGATAAAAGTATTTTTAAAAGCTGACCAGTCCCAAAACTGCCGGACTGCTGTTCGCAACTCTTGCCACTGGATCGAGCGACTCGCTAAGAGCAGAGCTACTAATAACATCAAATACTCGCTAAAGGCTTGAGATATTCCAGCTCCCATACTTCCCAAATCCCACTGCACAATCGAGAAGTAGTTCAGCACAACATTAACGACGTTGCCAACAAAGGTCAACAACAGCACTTTGCCACTTTGTTCTTGTCCTAGAAACCAGCCTATGAAAACTAAATTGAGCAAAACTGCGGGTGTTCCCCAAATCCGGGCGTTAAAATAAACTAGTCCGATAGACTCAACCTCTGGAGAGCCATTCAATAAGCTAAACCCCAGCGCTCCTAGAGGATACTGCAATATCAAGATGAGAACGCTCAGTACTAAAGCGATGAACCCATTCCGCAGTCCTGCTAGTAACATTGCCTCTCGGTCGTTCCGTCCGACAGCTTGAGATGTTACTGCGTTAGTTGAAATCCTTAAAAAAAGCAAGTTCTCGTAGATGTAGCTAAATAGAACTGTAGCCAAACTAACACCTGCTAAATAACGGATTTCGGTGAGATGACCTAAGAATGCAATACCGATCAAACCCGCCAAAGGTTCTGTGATATTGGAAAGAACATTGACAAACGCCAATCGGGAAAAACGACGTAAGAGGTCATAATTCGGTTTTTCATAGTCAAACATATATAGCAATCCGCCTAAAGCTGTGTGTCGATACGCCTATTATCCCTACATACAGCAGAATTCAGAATACAGCTACGCCAGAATCCTAAAGTAAAATAGTCTTTATGCTTGGCTTTGAGATAATCGGTGTGTACTTCATCAACTTGAAATCCGCTGTATAAACACGCCATAAGTAAAATTCTGGCGGCTGAATCGTCGCTATTGAACATTATTCTCCCCATCTCCTGCTAAATCGAAACGCTTATCTGTTGTTACGCAATTTAAGGTAAAATCAGAAGCCTGCCAATTAATGACGCTCTTGCTGACAGGAGATGCTTCTATGACCCGGATGTATTACGACGAAGATGCCAATTTAGACCTTTTAGCACAGAAAACCATTGCCATCATTGGCTATGGTTCTCAAGGTCATGCCCACGCGCTTAATCTGAAAGATAGCGGCATGAATGTAATTGTCGGGTTATATCCGGGCAGCAAGTCAACCTCCAAAGCTGAAGCTGCTGGATTAACCGTGAAAAATGTCGCAGATGCAGCGAATGCAGCTGACTTCATCATGATTTTGTTACCTGATGAAGTGCAAAAAACGATTTATACAAACGAAATCAAACCAAATCTGCAAGAAGGAAATGTGTTAGCTTTTGCCCACGGCTTTAATATTCACTTTGGGCAAGTTGTACCCCCAGAAAACGTCGATGTAGTGATGGTAGCACCCAAAGGACCTGGGCATTTGGTGCGACGGACTTACGAACAGGGACAAGGTGTACCGGCGCTGTTTGCAGTGTATCAGGATGCCAGCGGTCAGGCACGCGATCGCGCGATGGCATATGCTAGAGGTATCGGTGGAACCCGCGCCGGTGTTTTGGAAACAACTTTCCGCGAAGAAACTGAAACAGATTTATTCGGTGAACAAGCTGTATTATGCGGTGGTTTGAGTGCTTTAATCAAAGCCGGATTTGAAACTTTAGTAGAAGCAGGTTATCAACCAGAATTAGCTTATTTTGAATGTCTGCACGAAGTCAAATTAATTGTTGACTTGGTTGTAGAAGGTGGCTTGGCAAAAATGCGCGATAGCATTTCTAACACCGCTGAATATGGTGATTATACCCGTGGACCGCGAATTGTCACCGACCAAACTAAAGCAGAAATGAAGAAGATTCTCAGTGAAATTCAATCTGGGCAATTTGCACGAGAATTTGTCTTAGAAAATCAATCTGGCAAACCAGGATTTACTGCCATGCGTCGTCAAGAAGCCGAACACAAAATTGAGGAAGTGGGCAAAGATTTACGCGCTATGTTTAGCTGGTTGAAAAAAGCGTAATTTTAGTTGAGATTTTCGATTAAACTCGTTCCCAGGTTATACCTGGGAATTTGTTTGCACAATTTCATACCGTCAATCAGCAACGCCTTGAATTTAATTCTTGGTAAATTTTCCCTAAATAATTAAGACTGTTTTAGAATATATGTACATATTTATGTACATATGATGTTTTCCTACAAAATCACATCTCCAACCGATGCCAGAAATGACTTTTTTAAGTTTTAGACCTGGTAGTAGAAAATCATCAGGTGTATATTATCAACCGTCGAGATACGGAAAATGTAGCTTTGATTGCTGAGTCAGATTTAGCAAGTTTGGTTGAGACAGTTTATTTATTGCGTAGACGCTATGCGTCTTGTCGTCAGCCATCGCCTGAAAATGCGCGTCGGTTACTTGATGCAATAGAAGAGTCAAAAACAGGAATCCAATCTCAAACAATCGCAGAACTTCAGCAGGAGTTAGGGATTGAGCAAGAAGAAGAAAAAGAAAGCTGAATCTGATGAAATTAAGTTAGTTATAATTAATCGAAGTCCTGGTTTTAGTTTCAAATTCAAAGAAGATTTATCTTGGTGGTTCAAACAAGATTTTGCGAAAGCATCGAAAATTTTGGATTTGATTACAGCAGTCATGCAAGACCCATTTGAAGGGATTGGTAAACCGGAACCATTGAAGTATATGGATGCAGACATTTGGTCACGGCGAATTGATGCGCGAGCATCGGCTAGTATATAGAGTGGGAAACACTCAAATTGATTTTTTAGCTTGTCGCTATCACTACGAATAATGCATTTATGTTACGTTTAGTGAGTTTATTCACTTTGCTGCTGATAACTTATTCTTTGGGGTTGCAGAACTTTGTTCAAGCACAATCACAGCAAGAAACAAAACTAATACCATTTTTTGATAATCTAAATAATCCGGTTCCTGTTGGTTTTCCTAGAGGACAACAACTAGATATTTCTCCACCTCCACCCCAACTTAATGCTTTCGCTCAAGAAGTCTTGAAAGCCTGCGGTTCTATTGGTAGCAATGTTAATCCTAACCGATTTAAAAATCTTTTATCTGCAAATCCACAAGTATTAGATAAAATTCAGCAAGTCACTGGGGGAGAACTTCGCGCAGGAAGACGTAGAAAATCTGATTTTCTGCAAGATTTAACTAATGTTTGGTTCCACAATAAAGGTTTTGAGCATATTTTTTGTGGCGAAATATATAACGAAAATGATATTGGCGGATTTCACTTTTACGGCAGATATTTACACTTGCAAAATCAAGGAATTGCTGGAAGGTTGCCGAATAATTCTCAAAGAGAAGAAGTTATTCCCGGTGTAATTTATACGATGGGTGTGGAAATTAAACAGGGAAACCGCGTTATTAGAGATGTTATTAAAGGTTACGGCTATTTGAGTAACGCTGAAGAAATACTTGTTGATGCAACTAAAGCATTTAAAGTGCAAGGAAATCTGGAAGGAGCATGTATTTATAATATAGCAACTACCAAGTCTGTTAGGACGTACACTAAAGGTGTTAACAAAGTTGTT
>CAXTNZ010000284.1:0-8338 GCA_964245695.1 uncultured bacterium
GTATTGATTCGACCAGCACTGGTAGGCTGTTAATTAAAGCGAAACTTCTATTTCTAGAATAGTCTCTAGATCAATGAATTACCTTGTTGCCGTATTACCAGATCGTATCCAAGCCGAAGCTGCTTACTTAGCCTTAGAGGAAGAAAGCATAAAAAGTACTATCCTAGGTAGGGGGTACAAAACTGCCGACGAGTTTGGCTTGATTGACCCCAATGAGGAAGCCAAAAAGCAAGTGCGGTTAATGGCTGTTTGGCTCGTTCCATTCGGCTTTTTTGCGGGTTTTACCTTTAGCTTTATCACTGGTTTAGAAACCTTTGCCTGGGCAGGCGAGATTGGCAATCATATTATTGGGGGACTGCTGGGGGCTATTAGTGGTGGTTTGGGTAGTGTGGTTTCTGGTGGTGGAGTCGGTTTAATTATCGGCGGTGGTGATGCTTTACCTTACCGCAACCGCCTAGATGCTGGCAAATACTTGATTGTGGTTCAGGATTCTGAAAATGTTACCCGTAAAGCAACCCGCGTTTTACGTCAGTTTGATCCAGAAAATCTTCAGGGTTACGCTGACAAAACCAGCGTATAGCTGAGGTAATGGGGAGTGGGGGAGTGAGCGAGTGCTCTTGAGTGGGAGAAGAAATTGAGAATTTTTACCCAGCTAAAAGCTATAGCGCTTGTGGGAAAATGTGCAATATGCTGTAAGGGCACAGCAATGCTGTGCCCCTACGAAGAACCTGTATTTTATTCAATTGAGAACTGCTATAAAATCAAGAAGTTTATTGCAAATTAATTCTCAACTCATAACTCATAATTCATAAGTTTTTAGAATGTTGCCAAGAGAAGAACTTTTAAAAGGTGTTGAAAATCGAGATAGTGTAGCTCGTGTAATTGATCAGGCAGATCAAGCAATCAAAACTTGGGAAGTTATTTTGACGGATTTTTTGTCTCCGCCAGAGTTGGCGGAAATTCAGCGGGTGTTTAACCGTTTAACAGAGGTACAATTGGTAGCGTGGGGTGGATATCCGCAAGCTGAACGCCAAAGAATAGCGATCGCTCGCTCGGAAATGCCTTTAGACCAATCTCAAGTTGCGATCGCTGTCTTAGAAATTGCCGGAAATTTCCTTTTTGATACTGCCTCTCACCGCGACTTTTTGGGCGCTATGCTAGGTACTGGCATTGTTCGCGAAAAAACTGGTGATGTGATTGTACTCGGCGAACGAGGAGCGCAGGCAATTGTTGTGCCGGAGTTGGTAGAATTTTTAGGAATGAATCTCCAACAAGTGCGATCGGTTCCGGTAAAAACTCAGCCGATTGATGTCAGCGAGTTAAAGATTCGCGAACCGAAGAAGAAAGAATTAACCACCGTCGAAGCTTCTTTGCGATTAGATGCGATCGCTTCCGCTGGTTTTGGGATGTCACGCAGCAAAATGGTTGATTTAATCGACTCCGGTGATGTTCGCGTCAACTGGAAGGATATCACCCAAGCAAGTTCGCAAGTTAAATCAGGCGACTTAATCGCCATTCGCGGTAAAGGACGCTTAGAAATTGGGGAAATCGCCGTCACCAAAAAAGATAGATATCGCGTGCAGTTAACAAGGTATATGTAAAAAATGTAGGGGTGGGGAAACCCCACCCTTTTTTTTAATACCCACCAACCACCAACTAACGTGCCTTAAAGTTTTTTTCTAACAAAGTTACCAAAGTTCTTCGCGGTACAAATCGAGTTAATCTGGTAATTATTTGTGAACCAATTCCCCCACTAACAACTATCTGGTGTCCTTTTTCCAAAGCTTTCAGAGAATCACGCACTACTGTTTCGGCAGAAGCGATTTTACTTGCCGAATTCGCAAGTGCTGGGGGAAACTTCGCTTCTGTAAAAAAGTTGGTTTCTGTTGGTCCGGGACAAGAAACTAATACTTTCACGCCGTGGCTACGATTTTCTGCCCATAATGCTTCACTAAAACTGATAACAAAAGCTTTGCTTGCAGCATAAACAGAAATGTAAGGTATCGGTTGAAATCCGGCAATTGAGGCGACATTAATAATGCTTCCCGAACGTCTTTGACGCATCAAAGGCAAAAATTTGTGAGTTAAATCTACTAATGCTAAAACGTTTAATTGTACAATTTTAACTTGCCGTTCTCCATCGCGATCGGCAAAGTCGCCATAGTCGCCAAAACCAGCGTTATTGATTAACAAGTCAATTGTCAATTCCTTTTCTTTCGTGGCATTAAACACAGCGTCAGCAGCACCGACTTCTGTCAGGTCTTGTACAATAATATCTACTTGAATTTTGTGTTTTTCTTGCAATTGTGAGGCTAATTCTTTCAGTTTTTCTTCGGAACGAGCGACTAAAACAAGATTTGTGTCGCGTTTAGCGAGTTCTTCGGCAAAGGCTTTACCAATACCACCAGAAGCACCAGTAATTAAAGCAGTTGACATAATAATTTCTACGATAATTTTTCCAACATTTTCTAAATATTAACGATACTCGCGCTTGAGTTTTAACCGTCCAGAGTTATATTCTCAAAACGCTGAATATAGCACTCAGTATTCTATGTAATTTAGCAGCCGCAAGTGGGAACACTAGAATTATAAGTTACCCAGAAGCGTGTATGTACCGTCTTAACAATCGAGCTTTTGAAATCTTGCGTGCTGAAGTTAAAAATTGCAGTGGTGTCGATCAAGTTGGCAAAATTGAGCAGCAACTTGTAATTAAGCGCTTGGAAAAAATGCGCCAAGAAAAAGGATCTCCCGCGACTTTAGATGAATTGCGCGATACAGTAGTTGACGTATATCCGCAATTTAGCGAAAAGGCTCTCAAGCAAGCTGCACGAGCTAATCAACCACCTGGTATTTTCAGTAAAATCAAGTGGACAGCTATGCTTTTGACAAGTGCAGCCGGGGTGCTTTGGGTGGTGAATTTGCCTTTTCCGATGATTCGCCGTCCGGTTGCTGAAAAAGCACCTATTCTGCTTTTGCCGAGCTTTATAAGTATGGATTATCACTATCGCGGGGCGATTAACGCTGTTGAGCAAGCAGATCAGTTGGTTAATAAAGCTACTAGCCTAGCTGATATCGAACGGGGTGCAGGAAAAGTTAAAGAAGCACAAAAACATCTTGACAATTTGCCAGTTTGGTTTTTAGGCTACTATCCTCAGACTTACTGCGGTTTATTTGCTTGCACTTGGATGTTCACTTTAGATGAGTTTGAACAAGCTCGTGGGCAAGTGGCGCGGATGGATGCTAAAGTTTTCCAAGAAAAGAATGCGTTTGGGTCATTGGATAAAGGTGAACAGACGCTCGAAGGTGCAAAGCAGCAGTATCAACAAGCAAAAAATGCTTCAGAGCGAGAGAGAGCGATCGCCTCTTGGCAAGCAGCAATTGATTCTTTAGAACAACTTCCCAACGTCACTCTTTCTGCCGAAACCGCACAAATTAAACTCAAAGCTTATAAACGCGACTTTGAAAATGCTCGCATCGGTACATTTATCGCCGCAGCGCAAGAATTTGACATCGAAGCCGAGCAAACTAAACAAAAACAACCACAAGCTGCATCTCAGTTATGGCAACAAGCTATTAACCGCTTGAGCGAAATTCCCCAAGAAAACCCGCGCTACCTTGAGGCACAAAAGTTACTTACAAGCTACCGGATAAAAATCAGTAGCGTTGTCGATCAACGCAGCGGTACATTAATTGAAAGTGCAAAGCAATTTGCCTTCGCTGCTGCGAAAGCTTCACAAAATCCACCCCACACCGCGATTGAGTGGGAAAAAATTGAACAACTGTGGAAAAAGGCGATCGCACAGTTAGAAAGCATCCGAGTAGAAGAACCCGGTTATCTAGAAGCGCAAAAACTACTAGCGACATACGAAAGCAATGTGGGAATTGTGCAAACTCGCTTTTCAGCAGAACAAGAATCACAAGAAATTCTCAAAGCTGCAAATCGGCAAATTCAAAATTTAGTCGCTTCACCCCCAAGCGATCGCAATCAATTTAAAGGCGAAATGCAGGGAATCATCAATCAGTTAAGAACTGTTAAATCTGGAACAACCGCTTACGCCGAAGCACAACAGTTGCTTACAGCAGCATATAAAAAACTTAAATAATTAGTTACAGCACGCTCTTAGCCGAATTGAGAAAGGCGATCGCGTGCTGTAAATATTTGCATGTTTAAAAAAACTATGCTATAATAGATAAATTGCGAACGTATAGCTCAGTTGGTTAGAGCGCTACGTTGACATCGTAGAGGTCACTGGTTCGAATCCAGTTACGTTCATTTAAAGCTGTACAGTGACAAATTATCTGTCATCGTTGACAGATTAGTGTCGTCGTACAAAATGCTTGTCATCAAAAAGCTGAGTGTAGTTGAAAGCGAGGGGAGATGCTCCTAGTTCCCGTCTCTCATGTGTCTCAAGGACATTGAGCCGAAAATCCTGTATGTAACGAAAATAGAGACTGGAAAAAGCCTATTCTATATAGATTTCAGCTTTTTACTTCTCTGTTTTAACCAAACATGAGAAGAGATATTCCCGCGATCGCACATCCTCCTATCTGCGTTGATTCGGCGACTTGCGCTTGGAGACAGCAGGCTCACTTTTTTCCGTTTTACCAACTTTCGGTGATTGGGGATCGGGTAAGGTATGAGCGTGCAGATATATGACGAAACTCGACGGAACAAGGGGTAGCGTTACCGCCAGTATGCCAGATTTTTCTCGTTTTACCAACATTCGGTTATTTGTTGGGATTTACAAAATATCCTTAACAGCGTTTATTTTAATCGCTTTCATGATTGTGGGTTATTTTTGACAAGCGAGGTGTGCTCACCGTCGAAAATAAGCTGTTGTAGGTCTAGTTTGTCTAGTTTCTGAACGCTCACAAATAACTTCCAAGCCACTGCCACACCCCGAATTCAACAGTATAACGCTCGTGGTCAGCGGTTCCCAAGAACTTTACAACTCCACCAGCAGATAGCAGCAATTCGCTGCACCATGCTTGTTAGCCTGTACCAAGAACTCTAGCATGGAAGTCTTTTACAGTTTGTTCAAATGCAAGTGCCATTAGGGATTCAACATCCGAATCTGTATAAAATTTGTCATTATACTGATTGGCTATCATAGCAAAGCCATACTTGAGAAGGCTAGAACGAGCTTTGTTAGGGTCTACGGGAGTGCCAGCAATTTTGCCTAAATCTAGAAGAAAGACTAAAAACAAGTTCAAGTACTCCTCTAAATTTGCCTGATCAAGCTTTAACTTTTTCTTATTCTTTTCCTCAATTCCTTGAATTAAACGAGCTGTAATTGCATCAATTGGGTAGCTAAGTCCCATTAAAGCTGTAAGTTCATCATGGAAATATTGGTAGATTTTGTTAGGAGATGCAAAAAATTGAATGCTCAATAATGGTAAAGAAAATTGATTGCTATCAAATTCAATAAATACTGAATCCGGCGGTTTCTTGGAGCCATGTGTGCCCTCTAGAACATATAAAATAGAATCTGCTCCAGAGTAATCCTGGGTAATGACAACTGATCGCTTAACGCGGTTAAGAATAGTCAATACTCCGACTACCATTTTTGTCGAAGAACTCCAGTAAATTTCTACTGAATTGTGATGAACCCCTAAGCCCAAAGTGCTTACAGCTTGTTCTGATATTGAAACTAACTGCTTAGTTTCAATGGCAAAACTCCGCCAATCACCTCGGTCATATCGCGCAAACTCCCGGATTGGCTTAGTCGAATCTCCCTGAACCCACTCTGGCAAGAAAAATCCAAGACATTTAAGAATTGTATGTGCTGTAGAACGATATTGTTCTCGAAGATTTAACTGAGTTGAAGTGAGTTGAGGTTTTGCATCTTTTACGTCTGGCTGTGCCTCTATAATGATTTTTCTGAGGGTCTCTTGTTCTTCGACTAATGGAGGTCTTCCCAGCCATGTAGTAATGCCATCTCCTTCAATCCAACGTTTGGCTTGACTTTTAGAGTTAAAAGTTAGATTTGATTTGATTCTTCCGTCTGGTAGTATTTCGTCCTCAACAAGAGGGTGTTTCAGCTTTAGTTTAGCCCCTTGATCTAGAAAGTATTCATTCTCTAGGAAAATTCTAGGTACTTCTTTATGACGCTCTCCCTTGAATATCCATGAATTCATTACAGCTTGTACATAAACCGTAAAAGCTACATCTGTCTGTTGTGAAAAACTGCTGTTGCACTCATCACAGATTAAATTACCTGTTTTATGCGAACCACCCCAAGATGAATTGAAAATATGTTCTTTTGCTGTGGCTGGAAGGGCAGTGCCGCAGTAGAAGCAAGTTGTTAACTCTGATGCACGTCTATGTAGTTGCTCAAAACGTGTAAACATAAGGAATTTTATCTACTAATATACTACATCTGTACTATAAGCGCTCATTTGCGTGTGTTTATGCTTTTGAGCTATTACATGTAAGAGAGGGCGAAAAATATTAACCTCTCGTAATTTTGAGTAGCGCCAACCTTGAGTATTTTCCCAACTTCGGGTCATAAGTTGGCATTTGAGTTCTAACTGTTTTACTTAGTAAGTATGTACTAATAAGTATCTGCTTGTAGTCTTCTTGTGTTTGGTCAAAACAGAGAAGTAAAAACGTAAAATCTATATAGGATAAGCTTTTCAGCTTCGATTTCCATTGTAGGCAGAATTCTCGGCTCAATGCCTCAAGCGACATCAATTAGTCACGAAACACTAATGTGCTATTAATGACCGAGAATTAGTCACTGTACAGATGATGTCGAATTTCCTATTATGTAGCGACAGCTATTTGTCATTCACTTAAAAAATGACATTTAATTTTTCATTAGTGAGAATATTTCCTTAAGTCTTTTAATTTCTCAAAAGCCTTGCCATATTGAGATTCTCTCAACGACAACAATTTGTCACAACGACATATAATTAGTCACTGTACATAAAGCTCAATCAAATAATCTGTTATCAATAAATAAGGCTTGTTAGCAGTAAAATGCCCTTATTTTAGTCACACACAGGAATTGACGATGACAGAAGCTAAAAACGTAATCGACGGACAACTTGAGTCTTGCTGCACTTCTCCGGTAACTGGATATTACCGGGACGGATTTTGTCGCACTGGTGGTCAAGATTTTGGGGTACACGTTATTTGCGCTCAGGTAACAGCAGAATTTCTAGAGTTTACCAAGTCGCAAGGCAACGACCTTAGCACCCCACATCCTGAAGTTCAATTTCCGGGTTTGAAAGAAGGCGATCGCTGGTGTTTATGTGCCTCTCGTTGGCAAGAAGCTCTTGATGCTGGTGTTGCTCCACCAGTCGTACTATCAGCCACCCATGCTAGAGCCTTAGAAGTCGTTTCCCTAGACGATTTGAAAAAAAACGCCCATCAGTAGTAACGCAATGAAAGCAGCGTTATTCTTGCGATCGCTTTCTTGGTATATTCTGTAAGCTAAAAGCTCATGGCTAAACTATGTCCACAGAATTCGCCATTGGTAGTAAAGTCCGGGTTGTGGCGCTACCGCCCTACGTGAAAACCGCTGACCCTATGCCCATGCTGCGCCCCCCAGATGTCATTCACATTGGCGAAGAGGGGACAGTAATTGACCGCCGTCCTGGAGGATATTGGGGTGTGCGCTTTGCCAAGGGAACCTTTCTCTTAGATAGCCAATACATCGAAAGCACAGACACCCCTCCAGAATCTCACCAAGTGTGATAATACCAGCGACCAATAATTGTAAACTTATGTAAAGTTATGATTTTGGTTTGCACAATGATTTCTCGTCGCACTTTTTTGAGTATATTGTTTGCCAGCTGCTTTGCTGTCATCAGTTGGTTTAATTTTCCTTCTACTGCTAATGCTTTGGGAGGTAAACTTCCCGCAATTAATCAACCAGCCCCAGATTTTACCTTGCCAACTAACACAGGCGATGGCAAAATTTCCCTCTCTGACTTGCGCGGTAAGTGGACAGTCCTTTACTTTTATCCCAAAGACTTCACCTCTGGTTGCACTATAGAAGCGCGGCGTTTTCAGCAAGACTTGCCCAAATACGTCGAAAAAAACGCTCAAATTATTGGTGTCAGTGTTGATGACGTTGACTCCCACGCCGAATTTTGTGATTCAGAAAAGTTAAAATTCCCCTTATTAGCTGATACCACCGGATCGGTCAGTAAAGCTTACGGTTCTTGGATCGGCTTCGTCTCGATGCGCCACAGTTTTATCATCGATCCAAACGGCGTCCTGCGCGAGACTTTTGTCAAAGTCAATCCAAGTATACACAGTACAGAGGTTCTGGCAAAACTCGAACAACTGCAATCGTCTTAGGGAGGGGGAAAGGGGAAAGGGGAAAGG
>CAXTNZ010000285.1:0-8318 GCA_964245695.1 uncultured bacterium
ATCTTCACTCAGCGCTGCATCAAGTAGTTGGTTGAGTACTTTGTCTGAGTCGAAATACTCATGAGCTATGTTACGTGCCGCTTTGGCGTGCAATGTATAGTTTGCTTCAATTTCATCAATGGCAGCGATCGCTTCTTTCTGTGTGGTGAAGGTCAACAAACCCTCGCCAACCCTCAGGATGTTGCCTAAGCCAGTATCCTGAACAACTACAGGACGACCAGCAGCCAAATAGCAAGCGGAACGGCAACTAAACCAGCCGCTGTACATCGCTACGTATATGTGCTTTGCTGGTGAAAGTTCACCTCGTGAGTTGGCGATAAACTCCTGATAACTTTGGGGTGTTAAAGTTGCGGTTGGTCCATCTACAACTTGCCAACCTGCGCTTGCTAACTTTGTTAATGGAGCATCCACGCCACCCACTGCCACTTTCAAGGGTACACTTGTGTGTTCGGGCAATGAAAGCAATTTCTCAAACTCGCTTGCTTTGCTTTTATACTCTACACCTTTGTAAACCAGCTTTCCCTTGAAGGCGTTCCAAGTCATGACTGTCGTCCACGCTTGCATCTGGGGTGGTTGTGCTGGTGCGATATCCTCCCACAAATTGATTACAACTGGCATCCGCGTCGTTTTCCACTGAAAATCAACATGAGGGATGAGGCATTTTTCGCTGTGGATGTTCTCTGCATAGGTAAAATAGCGATCGTGTTCTGCTACTGCCTCGCACCACCGATCTACGTTCTCTGACCAGGCGAACCGCTCACTGAGCATGAGTTGGTTGTAGCCTGGATCGGTGTCGAGGAAGATTTTTACACACCGCTCCGAGAGGCGCTCGGGAATTATGCACGCTCCACTGACGTTTAGGAACACATCCGCTGTCCGTGCTACCTCGTCGAAATCTGCCCGGTTCATCCCGTAGCTGGTGGAGTGCAAGTGCAGGTAATGCCACCGCTCGTTCAGTTCTGGCGCGTATTGCTTGCAGAAATCGCTGATGTATTTTGCTGAGTAGCTGCCATCTGAGGTATAGGTTTTTTCAAGCGGATGATAAGACCAACTCCATGTGTCTTCGTGATAATATACGTCGTGTCCTAAGCGCGACAGACCGATCGCATACTGTAAATAATCCCACGCTACCCCGCCGACTGGATATAAGCCGACGAGTCCTGTAACGATGATGCGAAGTTTTGAAGACATTGGCGGCTACCTTAATCCTGATTTAGTCTTGATCCTTTGCGTCTTTGCGCCTTTGCGTGAGGTAAAAAAATATTTATGCAATCTTGTCTAATAATTTGCTCCTATGCAATTACAAACTTAACGAGTTGTCCGTTTTCGATTTCCATTCGCATGTCACAAATATCGAGGGTGCTTAGGCGGTGGGCGATCATAAAGGTGGTGCGTCCATGTACGAGGCGTTCCATTGCTTCCATGATTGCGGCTTCGGTTTTTGTATCAACGGAACTTGTAGGTTCGTCGAGGATGAGAATGGGGGCATCTTTAAGGAACGCGCGGGCTAGTGAAATTCGCTGACGTTCGCCACCTGAGAGGCACATACCCCGTTCGCCAACTTGAGTTTCGTAGCCTTGGGGTAGGTTGGAGATGAAATCGTGGGCGTTGGCTGCTTTTGCTGCTTTGATAATATCGCGATCGCTTGCATCGGGACGGGCATAAGCAATGTTCTCGGCTATGCTGGTTGAGAAGAGTACAGGCTCTTGGAGGACGATGGCGAACTGATTGCGTAAATCAGCTAACTTATAGTCGCGCAAATCGGTACTGTCGAGCAGAATCTCCCCGCTACTGGGATCGAAGAACCGCATCAGCAAATTTACTAAGGTTGTCTTACCTGCGCCGGTTCTGCCGGCAATACCTAAGCGGGTTCCGGCTGGAATCTCAAAGGAGATGTCCGCAAGAACCGGATGGTTTTTGTCAAAGGCGAAGGAGACGTTGCGGAAGGTTATTGCACCACTAGCACGAGAGATTGATTTGGCGTTCTTGCGCTCAACGACATCTGGTGCTTGATCGAGGAGAAAGAAGGCTCGCTCGGCACTAGCTAACGATCGCTGTAGCCCTGTTACTTGATTGCCGAAAGATTGCAAAGGTCCATATAACTGTATAATATATGCTTCAACTACGAGCAGTTCGCCTAAGGTAATAACGCCTGTTTGAACGTGTTGTACGCCTAAAAACAGAATGACTGCGTAGCCTACCGAAGTAGTCAAGTTGACTAGGGAACTGACAAAATTCTGCATGAAGACGACGCGAATACGTATCCAAATCGCTTTGCTAAAGTTGCGGACAAAGCGATCGCGTTCCCGCTCTTCCCGACCAAAAGCTTTGACGACACGCACTGCTCCCAACACTTCCTGCACCACTGACATCGCCGAACTTTCATACTTTTGATAATCGAGCCACTGGTTACGCAAGCGCCCACTTGCAATTCGCGTCACCAAAAACAGAAACGGTGAAACCAAAAGTGCAACTAAAGCTAGCTGCAAGTCAATCAGCGCCGTCACATAGAACATGCCGACGAGCCACAAACCTGTAGTAAATAATGGGACAATGCCGTCAATTGTTACCCATTGGATGCTAGGCGCATCGTATTGGATGCGGTATGCAGAGTCGAACGTGCCGATAGAATCGTGATAGGACAGTGAAACGCATTGAGCGTGGTGCAAGAGGCGGGCGCGGAACTCCAGAACCATGTTTTCGCTGGTGTACGTTCGCAGTAAGGAACTTCCCAGCCCTAAAAGCGGACGTAGCACGGCAATGAATACCACGAGACTGGCAGCAAATATCAGTAAACCAGTTTTGGAACTTGTGACGAACGTGGGTAGCAGCACGTTTAAGAAGCTAGGAAGCGGCTGTGAGTTGATAACGCTGTCAATAGCAATCTTCAACGGCAACGGTGTCAGCAGAGCTACGGGAGTTGACAACAAATCGAGCAGGAATGTACCGACAATGTGCAACCAGTAAGGTTTAACTTGCAGCAGCAACCTTCGGTAAATGTTCAAATCGATGGTGTTCGCGGTAGTCATTATGACTGTAATATTGCACTTCGTGGGGCAGACTTGGTGCTGGTGCTCGGTATCGGTAACAAAGAAGTTCTTTTAGCAACTATCTCCATTACGTTATAGAAAATACGTCCCAGGCGGAAATTTTCATATAGGATGACTGCGGCGTTAACCGTACCGACTAAAACTGTAACTAAAGCTACTTCTGGCATTCCCAGAATTATTGCCACAAGTGTGTAGAGAGAATACCCAATCATAGCCATAGTGGCAAACTGTGACATTTTTAATGTACACCGCACTCTCAAAAGTCTTTTATTGCCCCCGTGATTTTCAGCACATACCTTAATTTGAGCCTTTGACCAAATCCCCCTGTAAATCTCTAAATCCCAGTCACTCCACCCTTGATCCACAGCGATAAAATACTTGCTCTTTAAAAGGAGATCCATCACTTTTTGCAACAGGCTCTCTTTCTCTAGTCCGGCTTCGGTCCAATAAGACAACTCATAAACGCGATCGCCGAAGTTGCGCTTTGCACAATCGTGCCAAGAAAAGTTTGGGCTGTGCGTTGCTTGATTGCCCTTTCTTGATTCTACCTGAGTGAGTGTTTGAGTCATTTTATCAAAAAGTACTTTTATAATTACAAAGCGTCAAACGTTATCGGCTCTACCTTAGTCAGTCCCTTGAAGCGCCAGCGATAGCGCTCAACACTGCGGACAAGAGGACCCAAATAGATAAGCATTGCAACAAGCAGGCGTGTCCTCACTCCCTGAAACTTCGGATCAATCTTTGCCTGTAAAGCACCAGCCACACACCAGCCACAAGAGGCGAGGAACATTACCGCACCCACCCACGGGCTTACGCCAGACACAAGCGCAGACACAAAAAGGATAAAAGCCGCTATATTCCACTCTAGTGTTAAAGGCAGGTAAGAAATAAGAGAAGAGGAAGGCTCATACAAAGTTTGAAACAAACCACCACCAAATACCCCAGAGTAGATAATCGGTTGAGCCAAAGGTAGCCAAAAGGATAAATCTCCGTAGATCCTCCCGTTCCAGGAAGGCTGTCCCAGAAGATTAAATCGGTCAGGATGTTGAAAATAAACCATCGCCTCTGCTTTACCATAGCCTCGCTGTTGCTTGAGATAAGCAGCTACCGTGTTCCGGCGAAAATGCCATACAATTGCAGCTGGGCTAAAGCCAATTGTGTAGCCTTTGTCTTGCAGTCGCCAGCAGACATCAACATCGTCACCAGCAGCACGAAACTGGGGATCAAAGCCGCCAATTTCCTGTAGAACTTCCCGACGAAAAGCCATGTTGCAGCCAGCAATATGTTCAGCTACGTCATCGCTCAAAAGTACGTGGGTGGGTACGCCTGGAGACACAGCAACGCAGGCAGGGACAAGAGCGTCTTCAGGGGGAGATAAGTTTGGTCCACCCACTGCTGCAAGACCTGAGGAAAGAAACTTTTCCACCAGATAAGTGAGCCAATCTGGATCGACTACACAATCAGAATCGGTAAAGGCAACAATCTCGCCCGTAGCAGCGGCAATGCCGACGTTGCGTGCTACACTCAGTCCTTTGTTTTCCTGGCTAATCAGGCGTAGGTAATCGTAGCGCTGAGTAATTTCTAAAGTGCGATCGCTAGATCCATCATTAACTACAATTACTTCATAGTTGGGATAGTTGAGTTCTTTAAGAGAAGCTAGGCAACTGTCCATAGTGCGTTCAGCATTGTACGCACATACAACCACCGAGACTTTGGGATAATCTGGTAGCATTGGCGGCAAATTCGCTGTGTAATATTGCTGAACCGTATCAAACCCTGGCTTTTTCAACCGTTCGCTGTCAACCAGCCCAAAAGCCCAGTCTGAAACCGCAAACCCGCCGGTAAACCACTCGTCTGTCCAGGAAAATACTATTGTCCCTGCTGCTCCCATCTCAAAACTTGATGACAACTTTCGTTTGAGGATCTCAGCCTGCGCTTGGGTTCCTTCACGAATCGAGTCAGCACCAAACTCACTCAGTACTAAAGGTTTATCCCCAGCCAAGTTATGCAGTCGCGATAGGTAGCGGCGAAAATCTTTTTCCTGATGTAGGTAGACGTTAAAGCAGGAAAAATCAGTAAAGTTAATATTTAAATACTCAGTACATGGGTAATTGGCATAGCTTACCAAAGCCTCTGGATCGCTATCTTTAACGATTGCCATTAATTCTTTCAAAAAAGCACGAACTTGTTTTGCACCGTGCCACCGGACAATATCTGAAGGAATCTCATTCCCGATTAAATAGGCAAAGGTGGCGGGATGATCCCGGCATTTGTTAACTCCACGAGTAATGCAGTTACGGATTTCTGCTTTCACAGTAGAGGAGTCAAGAAAGGCAATATGCTGAGACCAGGGTATACCGATTAGCAACCTCAAACCGTAGTAGGCTGCTAGATCCAAAAGCCAATCAGGTGGAACGGTATAGGTACGTACACAGTTAACCCCCATCTGTGCCATCATGGCAAAGTCTTTTTCTACAACTAATTTTTCCGGAAAGGGTTCGCCGTGCGTGCCGATTTTGAAGGTACCGTAAGTAACTCCTTTAAGAAAAAACTTTTCCTCTCCGATAAAGAAAAATTTGCCCTTGACTTTAACTGCTTTTCTTTTTGCCAGCGTTATCGGGCTAAAGCCAGAAGATGACATCAGATTTTGCAAAATGCCCCCCAAGTTCGTGCAAATTCGTTCTTACGTCTTATGTGCCATCGGATTGCAACACATTTACAGCGTGCATTGATTGTGGTGTCAGCACTATTTGTTTGTTAATAACAGTGTGCAACGCTTGTGTTTGCGATCGCGTCTGGGAAAATGTATGACTTAACGTATAAGTTCGTTGACACTTGCTTCGATTCTCGGTCAAGAGTGCTGAATGGAAATGTCCTCACTCAGCAACTGATACCGATTTACGCGCATTCGCGATACAGATGAATTTCTCGTAGGGACACGGCAATGCCGTTTCCCTAGCGAGGTATTCAGAAGCCTACACTGTATGCGACAGCGTGACTTGTAGGTAGGTCACGACTAGTAACAATGTTTCTAGCTGCTAAATACTCTAGAAACGCTAGATGCGAGAACGAGTAAATGAAGCGCGCCTGTTCCACCAGTATTCCATGTGCTAAGAGCGCTTTCAGTACTGCCTCACTATTAAGTTGCAGTACTTCTTTTTCAACTTGAACGGTGGGTGAGTTAAGGAGATAGTCGGCGATATATTGCCGGAGATTGCTTTTTGTAAAAAAGTAACATTCTTCCTTACAGGTGATGGTGGCAATATGACTCAGGAGTTTGAGCTTTTCGGGTAAAGATAGACGAAAAATTTTATCGCGTTTAATGCTTCTGACTTCATCCCAACGGTTGAGCAAAATGACTAATGCTTGTTTGTAAAGCTCGACTTTTTTAGCGGAAAAGTCCAATTGAGCTTGAAACGCACAACAAAGCATGTTGAGCAAAAGCGGTGTAGTGGCTAGTTCTCGAATTTGCCGATTTTCCCATAGCTGCAACTTTTGCATGAATTGAGTAGCCAAGACTTTTCCTTTTAAGATAGAATTCCTACCAACGTTAACAAACCACTTTTGGACATAAGCCTCGATTTGAGAAAAGTCAAAATCAGCAATCTCAATATCGGTGAATGAGTCAAATTGGTACTGCTGGATACCAATTCGAGAGGTGATAATAAATTGATTTTTGTAATACTCCTCCGACAACTTACGAATTTTTTTGACTATTTCAGCGCGATCATCTTCGGGAATTTCATCTAAGCTATCTAGTAGAATCAACACTCTGCCTTGAGCTAGTAATGTTTGGATTTGCTCGTCGGAAGTGCCGAAGTTGGCAAGCTCTTGAGTGATATAGTTCAATAAACTGAAATCCCCTGTTTCTCTGGCATCCTCGGCAAAGTTTTTCAGTCGGATAAAAAGCGGGATGCGGTCTGATAGAAACTTGCCTTGATTGCATTGCGTGGCGATATATTGCAAAAATGTGGTTTTTCCTGACCCTGCTTTGCCTAGCAGCATCAGTTTGGGATAAGTTGTAACTGCCTGCATCGCTGTTACTCTTTCCTGACAGTCTTGATCCAAACCAAAGCCGCCAAATTCTTGAACACAGCTTTGCAACTCAAAGATATCTAACCATCTTTGTCTTGTAATATTATTCAGAATATTGACATCTACATAAATGTCTTCTAGCCGAATAGGTTGAGGAATATCTAACAACCGCATGGTGCCACACTGAGCTTGAATTTTATCACTGCGGCGCGATCGCACTGTTTGCACCAAGGCATCGATATCCCCGCAACTGTCCCAATCGGGCTTATTTTCCGTCAATAAAATCTCAGTTGGTAGATCGGCAATTTCTTGCCAATCCAATCCGAGTTGAAAGCAGATTTCCATGAACGTATGACGCTCAATCGGCTTGCCTGTAAAAAATTTCCAAATTGGCTGGCGAGTTTCCAGCCCTACCTCACTAGCTAAATATTCTTGCGTCCATTCCCTGATTTTAAAAGCCCTTTTTGCTTTCTCGATGCCTACAGTAGATGCTTTCAACGAACGTCGTGCCATAACCCTGATTTTCAACCTCCAGATATTGTCAACTTAAGGCTGCATTGAAGAAGTTACGGACAATAACTCTGTATTTACCTGCCCAGCTTGACTTGTCTGTATCTTTTTTATACAGCTATTTGCATAAGTATAAAAAATTAGACTATTTTATACCTTTTGACGTTCAAAAGTTCTATTTACTACAAATCATACACGTTCTCTTCATCTATTTATTTGACATTTTTTTTGATTTTGCGAATATTTTTCTGCTGAGTATTTTTCATACATTGTGAAAAATATTATCAAAATCAGAATTTAACAATATTTTTTGATATATTTTTTCAATTGCCTATTGCTATCATCAAGCAGCTATCTGAGACTCGTTAAATCTTGCTAAGTAAGTGCGACTTAGGTGTAAGCCGTACTGCTGTCGCAGAAGTCATACCCCCCTATGGGATGCCGTTGCAAACTAGTACAGTACTGCTTTGGCTTTTATCCGTACCTCCTAGGGGATGCCGTTGGGCGTACCTTATAATCAAACCGGAAGGGTAGCCAGAGCGAGTGATTTGAAAGCAATCATTGTTGCTGTTGTGTTGAAGTCTTGCGAGTTCTTAACTTTATTTTTATTTAAAAATAGAATAAATTTTTCATCTTTACTTAATCTTCTACCGCTAGACAGAGTTAATGTTAAGTTTACCTGTAATTTTAAGTATAAATAAACTTCTAAAAGCACTTATAAAC
>CAXTNZ010000286.1:0-8250 GCA_964245695.1 uncultured bacterium
ATTTTTCTACTATGATTGAGTGCTTTTAGGCTTTATTTATTCGCTGGGAATGGATATGTATAGATAATTATTTATGAAAACTGTTGCATCAAAGCTATAGATTAAGTTTTTTAAAGCTGACTTTTCACGGCATCTTCTAATTTAAAGATGCTTGACCATCAGCAGACAGGAATTAGCTTCGCCCCAAATCATGGTTCGTAGTAAGGGCTTTAGACCTTCCGGAAGCACTAAAGTGCTTACTACAAACTCCACAAACTTGATGTAGTCGAGTATTACTGCGGTCTTAAATCATTAGATAATTCCACAATACCCTTATAGCCATCAATCCTGACTCTCTGACCATCTTGCAAAAGCCAGGTAGCACCACGGACATCCATTACTGCTGGTATACCATATTCACGAGCGACGATCGCACCGTGAGATAATCTTCCCCCAGCTTCGGCAATTAATCCTCCGGCTCTGACTAACAGCGGTGCCCAGCCAGAATCGGTGTAAGGTACTACTAGTATCGTATCTCGGTCAATCTCTGGTATATCTTGTAAATTCCGCAACACTTTCACTCTTCCCTCGACTTGTCCAGGACTTGCGGGAATGCCTTGTAATATTTGATCTGAGGCAAGGGTAGGCAGTGTTAGAGGTGCAGGGGGCGCATTGCCGTAAACTAAAAGGGGTACTTGATTTAACTGACTATCTTCTGTCAGTTGCGATCGCCTAATTTGCACTGACTGTTGCAACTGCGAAATCAATCGATAATCCCAATCTTCAATCAATTGCCGCACTTCATTCAATTCCAGAAAAAAGATATCTCCTTTTTCCTTAAGTAAGCCGGCTTGTAACCAAATGTTTTCTAAAGCTACAAAACACCAACGCAACTCAGCTAACAGACGCGAGTAAACCTCGGTGACTCGTCCCTTGAGATCCACGCGCGGTTGCACAAATCCTCGCTTCCTCTTTCTTTGTCGAGGGCGATAAATCCCGTCCAAATCGTTTATCTGGGGTTGGTTTCCCTGCATCAACTGCACAAATAACTGCTTTATCGCCTGGGAATCTTCCTTCCAGGTGGGAATGGCAATATCAGTGCCCACCTCACTTAAATAGCCGTAATTTTGAAGCAATTCGTCAAACTGTTGTATAATCTTCTTTCCCTCTGGGGTTGACTCTAATTGCTCAAACACTTGCTGTGGTTCTAATTGAGGTAATACCTGCTTGGCATCTGCGGCTAAAACACCCAGCGATCGCAATGCTGCTACCTCTGGCGTGACGCTGTTATCAATTTTCCCATCTTTTACCCGAAAAATTCCCTGCCGCAGCGCCGCACTCAAGGGAGCTAAAATACTGTAATAAGTGGCACAACGAAGCAATTCTAAAATAAAGTCAATTCTATTTAACAGCCCCGGCGGATCAAAGTCATCGACGAATTCTTGCGTCAACTGAGACAAACCAGGAACAAACTTTGTGTGATAATCCTCTTTAAAGTCTTTTTCTAAACTTAATTCCCGTCTCAGCAACTTTGTTAATCCGGGTAGATTCCGCAAGGTGGAATTTAAGGGCGGCTTATTCATCTTGGCACCCTTGGTTAAAAATTCCAGACTTTCAGGCGGCAAACCCATCTTGATAAAAATCTGCCCTAAGAGGGATGCATTGAAATAAGCTCTGGAATAATGGAGTGTGGCAGTTTCTTTAAAATCTAATCCTTCGGCGCGATCGCCTAAAACCACAGTAAAAAGTTCTCCCCAAACTCCACAAGTTAATGGACGATTAATCGACCAAGTTAAAGGACGAATCAATCCGGGAATCACTTCGGCGGCGATTTTGCGAGTCCAAATTGGTAGTAGAGTGGTGATAGGTCGCGCTTGCAACACCCAGAGCGTTTGACCGTCGTAACTCCACTCGATATCTTGGGGAATGCCGTGGAAACGTTCTTCTAAATGTCGGGATAAGTATGCAACTTGTTTAAGTAAAGCTTGTGGTACTTGTCCCGATCCCTCTAATTGAACAAACTTAAAATTTTCTGTCTCGACGACAAAAGCGCGATATTGTTCTGGTGTTACTCGCCCAGAAACGACTTGAGTCGGGCTTCCTGGCAAAGCTTCAATGACTATAGCATCGCCTTGTCGGGTAATCGGATCGCGGCTGAAAGCCACACCAGAATAAACACTTTGGACTTGTTGTTGAACCAGAACCGCCATTGCTGCTTCTTGTGAACCGCGATCGCGTCGATATTGTGCGGCAGATGGCTGATCGTAAGAAGCTTGAGTGCGGGCGATCGCTTCTCGCAACTCTTGTTTGTTGGTAACATTTAAAATCGTTTCATATTGTCCGGCGGCGGAAGCTTGTTCTGAGTCTTCGCCAATTGCCGAGGAACGCACCACCAGAGGCGATAATTCTGAAGGATACATCACTTCTATCAACGCTTGGGCGTCGTCTGTGGGGGCAAGTACCCACCCTTTCGGCACTGGGTAGCCCCAGCGCTTAATTTGAGATAAGGTAGCTGCCTTTTGTCCGAAAAATGCAGCATCCAAATCGTCATCTAGAGAAACGATGTTTGTCTCGCCACGAAAAAATGCGTGGGCTTCTTGCGACTCGGTTTCTGCCTTTTGAGTTGGCAGATTCAAGTCATCCGGAATTCGTTTATAAATCCAGCCAAGTAACACCGCCAAGGCGACAGCAGCCATAATTCTGGGTAAATCATAAGCGTGCAAAAGTGTCACAAGCAAAGGAAATAGCACCAAAACCCCATATTTTCCCAACTTTCTGTTGCGAACAACGCTAAAGGTAATAGCTACCAGAAAAAGTACAATTCCGGCGACGAGTGGATCGTGTACCGCAAATCCCCAGACGACATTTGTAGTACCTGCCCCTTTCCCCACCCAATATCGTCCTAGTACCAGGGCAATTAGGGCAATTAATTCCCAAGCCGATCCCTCTTTAAAAAAAGCACGGGCGAGTAAGACAGCAGCAATTCCCTTCAACGCTTCTGAGAACACCGCCAGAATTCCAGCCAGTCTCCCACCGTGGTAAAAAGCGGCTGATACACTGATGTTGCCAGTGCCCACTTGTGCCAATTGCTCCCCTTTTAAAGCGTGGGTAATCCAGGCAATCAGGGGTAGTGCCCCCAAGAGGGGGCAGACAATTATAATAATTAAGGCACCCCAAAGTTCAAGCATTGTGGATTTTGGATTTGAGATTTATAGCTTTCTTGGCTCTTTTGCGAGCAATAAAGGTGATGTTTTTCTCATGCTGAATCTTGAGGAAAGCATAGACACCTAGAGCAAACGCATCTAAATTCTAAATGCCTTTGCCTATAAAGGTTACATCAAATAATTAGTATAAATTAATTAGTATAAATTAATTAGTATAAATTAATAGGGGCTGAAACCCAAGTACTGTGAGCAATTCACTCAATAAATTCACTCAATAATATTCGTTTGCCCTGCATAGCTCCCTGAAAGTGACTACGCGTCTTGCAATAAGATGCGTTTTGCTGATAATTACATCTAAGATACACTTCACACCCTAATTTTATAAGAGCAGATTTATCTTGGATCTAAAATCTCAACTCGGAAATATAAAATTTTTATAAATTTTTCTCAGGGCGCTTTTAATAGCTGCTGAGGGACACTTGGCACAGGTATAAAGAAATCCCAGTTCGGAACTTCGGAAAATTTTCCTCGCCAGTGTCCTCTCTAGGCTGTTAATTTTTTAGTTTACCGCATAGGCAGCTTGCAGCGCCCAAATGATCAGCGCAGCGATTGACCCCAAAAGAAGCACGGTAGAGATGGTGACTGCTTTTGGAGAATCTGCGCCCGCAAACTTCATAATTCCTCGGTTTAAGTCGGACATAGCAATGTGCGCCTCCTTTAATGAGCGTGCTAATTTGACCGTTTCGATTGTAGTCTTTCTATTTACATGGTATGCAAAATTCTCAAGAAGATTTTCTGGAAGATTGGCAAAACTTACGACAATAAAATTATTTATGTCTTTAGACATACCATCAACGTTTATACAACTGTTTGACTCTTACCAATTTTTATTCATAGATAAATAATAACGACGAACTTAAGTGAAGGTTAACTCTTTACCGTAAATATACTTAAAAATTAATAGTAGGTTTCATCTGGTTAATGACATAACGCCACTCGTTTTCAATATTTTTTTGGTAAGATTTATTACTTTGTGTCACCGTTAGTTTTCTATAATCATTTGAGGGCGTTTAAAGGTGAAAGTTGCGGTAGTAATAATTTTTGTGGTGTTAGCAGCGTTGTTTGTGGCGATAGAGGTAGGGCTGCGATCGCTTTTTGGCTTCGGCAATCCTCTAATTTACATCAGCGATGAGCAAATTGGTTATTTGTTAGCCCCAAACCAGCGCACCCGGCGCTTTGGTAATCGCATTGAAATTAATGAATATTCAATGCGAGGTGCGCCTATACAAAAGACTTGTTCACCCTCGACGCTGCGGGTGCTGCTGTTAGGCGATTCTATTGCCAATGGTGGCTGGTGGACAGATCAAGATCAGACAATTTCCAGCTTGATGATGCACTCTTTGAGTGCGGCCAATGTAGGGAAATATCAGGAATTAGAAGTGCTTAATGCTTCAGCTAATTCTTGGGGACCAAGAAATGAATTAGCCTATTTGCAGCGGTTTGGGACTTTCAACGCCCAGGCTGTGGTGTTGCTGATTAATACCGATGACTTGTTTGCTACTGCTCCGACATCTTTACCAGTAGGACGCGATCGCAACTATCCAGATAGTAAACCGCCCCTAGCATTAGTGGAAGTGTTTCAGCGTTATGTCCTTAAACAAAAATTAATCCCAGAACTGAAAGCAGTGCAAAATGAGAAAGGCGATCGCGTTGGAATTAATCTAGAGGCAATTAGCAAAATTCAAGCGCTGACTGGTGAAAATAACTGTCAATTCCTGCTGGTGATGACTCCCTTACTGCGAGAAATTGGCGAACCTGGTCCACGGGATTATGAAATTAAAGCACGTCAGCGCCTCAAGGATTTTACCCAAGCGCAGCAAGTTACTTATATAGATTTTCTGCCAACATTCAACGCCACCAAAGATCCAAAAGCTTTATATCAAGACCACATTCACCTCAAATTACAAGGGAACCAGTTAGTTAGAGACAAGATTGAGCGCTCGCTGAAAGAGCTATTGGGGCATAATTTATCACCAAATAAATCTTAATACGAACAAGATATTTTTTTAGTGCTTTCTGTAAAGTATATTTCCATTAAGTAAATGTTCAAAAAAACAGAAACTCTAGCAAAATAAAAATAGTAGTTTTAGCTATTCTGGTTGCTAGCAACTAAATAAATGTCTTCGGTGTGGTTTGAGGATTATTTACTTACCTGTAGACATTGCGAGGCAGACAATATGGACACTAACAAGCTCCTGAGTCAATATGCAGCAGGAGAACGGAATTTTAATAAAGCAAATTTGCATTCCTCAAACCTTTGTGATGCGGACTTGAGAGGCGCAAATTTGGGTGGAGCCGATTTGAGTGGAGCCGACCTCAGTCGAGCAAACTTGAGTGGATGTGACTTAAGTCGGTCAAACTTGACTGATGCAGACCTGAGTGAAGCTAACCTGAAAGGTGCAAATTTAAGTGAGGCAAACTTTATCGGGGCAGACCTGAATAAGGTAAACCTAGAGCAAACCAACTTGAGTCGCGCTGATTTGCGGAGTGCAAATTTAGTTCAGGCAAATTTAGTTGGGGCTAACCTCAGCGAGGCAGAATTGAGTGGGGCTGATTTGAGTGGAGCGAACCTTAATAAAGCGAATTTGATTGGCTGTAATTTGAATGAGGCAGAATTCAACAACACAAATATAAATGGAGCAACCATTACTGAACAAGAGATAACTGGTTCAATGATGCATGTAGGCTTATCTCACAAATGGGTGACTTGGGCTGGCGGTTGCTAATCTGACTTAGTATTGTACAAAAAACCTTTCAGGCTTAACCTGGAAGTTTTTTAATGCTCTGTATCTGACTGTTGAGATTTCAAAGCTGATATTTCCGGCTTAAAGGTTGATCTGCCAATTAAAAGTGCAAGATAAAAGATATGCATGGCATCAAAATTCATTTACAGGAAATACTGATGGACCGCTCAAAAATAGTTGCGATTATTACAGGTGCGATTTCGATTATTTTAGCGATCGCCTACCTAATCATTGTCCAACTGCTAGACTTTCGGGGCGAAATGAAACCCGCTCCCATCAGCCAAGACCAACCACCAGCCGTAATTACTTATAGCTATCCAGCTACGGTAATCCTCAACACCTAAGAAAAAATCATCATAGATAAACACAGATAACAACCATCTGTGTTTATCTTTCCCACAAGAAAGCGCCCAACACACTCAAAAATTATTCATAACTTAGTAATGCATCGCCGTTTAAACGCTACTAAGCGTGAGAGGTATAGGTGTCTAGACTGTTGAGTTCAAACTCACATGCTCTAGAAACCACTTCTGCGGGTAATTCATCAAAACTGATTAATGGTACATAAGAGGGGTTTGCTATCAGTTCTTTTGCCAATAAGAATCCAGTAATTGTCCAGGTTTGATATTTCCTGGCTTGTTTGCCCATCAGTCGCCCCTTCTTACCATCGTAATACTCTGGCCATTCATCATCGCTGAGGCGAGCTTCGGCAATTTGAATCGCCCTTAGCGCCAGATTTGTTCTCTTGGTTTTTACAGCCGCCGCCGCCAACATCCACATTAAGACAGGCCAACTTCCACCGTTATGATACGACCAGGGAATATTTTTGGGGTCACATCCAGTGACAATTCTGTACTCTTCATTTTCCAAAGCTGGGAAACAGATTTTCATCGGCATATCTCCCACCAAGTCTTCCCATCGTTTCTCAATGAGATTCATAATCGCTTGCGATTGCTCTTCACTAGCCAAGTCGGAAATAATAGCCATCAAGTTTCCTAACGAAAAGAAGCGAGTATCTAGCTGCGATGGTCCCACATTACCTGCTAGATAACCACCTTTTTTTGGCAACCACTTGTCCAATTCATAATAAGGTAGGGAATCTGCATACACATTGAAAAGATTGACTGCTGTCTTGCCGTACTCTTCACCCTTGAAGCGATAAATTGCATTCAGGCGATTAATATCTATCCAATAATGCTGGCGAATATGAGCACATAGCAGAGGTAAGCGGTTATCAATCGCTTCCACAATATCTTGATTGCCTTTACAAATCAGCAGTTCGCGAGCAGCACGCATTGCGCCATAAAATAGAGTTTGGATTTCTAGAGGATGCCCATAGATACCCAAACGACGGTCAATCATACAAGCGCCATCTGGAACTAACAGCGTTGGGTACATATCAAAGCGAGTCGCGATGCACAGATCCATGATTAACCTGATACCTTTTTGGAATTCAGGTTGATAAGCCAAAGAAAAATCTTTGGTAGACATGACATAAGCACGCAACAAAATCAGCCACCACAGACAGGAATCAACTGGTGTAACTCTGGCGATCGCGTGTTCACCAAAATCGGCTTCTAAATGTTCTTCCCCATCATGCAATACAACTTTGAAGCTGGCTGGAATCAACCCCCTACCAGGCTTGTAAGCATCTAATTCCCTTTCTTTAGGCTGTAATTTTAAGGTTTCTTCGAGAAAATTCCGAACAATCTCCGCTCTACCTTTAATCAGAAAAATTAATGCCGAAGAAACAAAATCTCGAATAAAACACTGGTCGTAATTTAGTGCCTCTACTGATACATCATAGGCAGCCACCGTTCCCACGGGACGCCCCTGATAGTAGAGAATCGATTTTTCTAGTGCCGCCCATGCCTCTTCGTCTACACTTTTAATTGTTACTAATTCGTTTATTTGCATCGGTAGAATAGCTCCATTTAGATTTTGTAGTTATATTGTGTCTTGTGGTAGATGCGCCTGAATTATTATTTTTGCTATTCTGATCATAGCCTAGACAATTTTTTGAATAGCATCCCTAAAAACATAGCGAATCATTTTCGGCAAAAATACTAGATAAAGCTACTGATTATTTAGCAGCTTACTTAATATTTATTTTATTTTTTATAAATTATATTTTTAGATAATTAAAATCATTATTCTTGAACTTGAGTAGTAACATCATCCCTGCGACTAGTTTAGTAAAATCTACCTTTTGCTCATTAATTTTTCAGAGCGTAAATTTCGGAATTTTTGCGGTTAAAAAGGCTTTATTTCGCTCACTGCCTCAGTTTGGCGGTCAATAAAAT
>CAXTNZ010000287.1:0-8247 GCA_964245695.1 uncultured bacterium
CCCCTCCCCTCCTCCTCTTCCCCCCTCGCCTGTCTCTGGGTGGGGTATGCTATAGATCAAGTCAGAGGCGATCGCCATGCTCATATCTTTTTGGTGTACGTTGTACCAGAACATCGGCGACAAGGTATTGGTACGGCTTTGATGCGATATGTGGAAAACTGGGCTAAAGAAAGAGGCGATCGCCAAATTGGTTTGCAAGTCTTTCAATCAAATCAACCCGCATTAAATCTTTACAATCAATTGGGTTATCAAACCCAGTCGCTATCGATGGTAAAATCTCTAGATTCAACAGAAATTTAACGCGGGTTATAGAAGAATGTATAATTTAACCGATACATATCAGGCTAGGACTTGTTAGCGTTGGGGGTTATTTGTTGATCCTGATCGGGACTGCAAATGAAATGAAATATGTATGACGAAGACGACCTAAGCTTACTCGATGCCGAGGTGGAGCTAGAAAGCCCTCTGGATCAAATAGAGCCGCTAACTGCTGAGTCAGAAGTGGCTTTGCCAGATCCAGATTTGATGCTAGCCCTCCTGAAAAACCCCCAACCGCAGCAACGAATGCTAGCGGCAAGAGCTTTTTGTGACATTGAAGATGCTAGGGCTACCCCGCATCTGATTCACCTATTAACCGATAGCTGCCCATTAGTGCGGGTAAGTGCAGCTTATGGCATCGGACGCAATCCCAGTCGAGATGCGGTTGAACCATTAATTGCCCAACTAAACCGAGATTGGAATGGCTATGTGCGTAAAGGAGTAGTTTGGGCTTTAGGAAACTGTCGCGATCGCCGTTCTTTACCACCCCTAGCAGACGCCTTAAAAACCGATATTTCCGCAGTGCGATTATGGGCAGCTAGTGCCTTAGCGCAGATGGCAGAAGTCAGTTATGAGGCAGTTGTCGGGGCGATACCACCACTGATTGAGGCTCTAGTACAAGATCCCATAGCCGCAGTGCGAAGTAACAGCGCTTGGGCGATCGGACAGTTGTGCCGCGAACTTCCTTCCAACGTAGTTTATGCCACCGCCATAGATGCATTAATTCAAGCTTTTGCTGAAGATACAGATTTAGGAGTGCGAGAAGACTCCAAAGCCTCACTTTTAGGCGTAGGCGATCCGCGTGGCTTGCAGTTAATTGAAACCCTGGAACAAGAAGGATGGTTTTAATTGCGGTAAATTATAGCGCTTCTCGATTGATCAACTACAGTCAGACCTAACCCCCAACCCCCTTCCCTACAAGGGAAGGGGGCGTTCTTTCAAAGCCTCTCTCCTACCTTGGAGAGAGGTCAGTCTGTATTAAACTCAACTGCAAACTGCTATATATAGCTTTGCCCTATTAAGAAAGAATTTCCTGTTTAGTAACCTTAGCCATTACTTATTTTCACCTATCTGCTTAACCAAATTTAGCTCATGAGGACGTTCCGTATCATCCTCACCCAAATACTCACCATTTTGAATTTCCAGAATAATGAGCGGAATAGATCCGGGATTTTCTACCTGATGCAGTGTTGCGGAAGGAACATAGGTTGACTCGTTGCGATTAAGTAATATTTCCTCGGAACCACAAGTCACCTTTGCTACACCGGATACGACAACCCAATGTTCATTACGGTGATAATGGATTTGTGGTTTAATGCTGTGCCTCGGCTTGATTTCAACCCGACTAATTCTATAACTTTCTCCTTCTTCTATAACCTCCACATAACCCCAGTAGCGTGTACCTGAATGTGAAGGAGATTCATCGGTATTTAAGTGAGGCTTATTATCATTCTGAGTCATAACTAAATTTCTGAACTAGATAACGATCAGTATTTTTCATTATTACCTATGCCCCAAGCTCGAAGGGAGTGGAGAAAGTGGGGGAGAAGTGAAGACACTAATTATCCTCTGTCCCTCTGTCCTTCTTGTCTCCCAGTCACCAGTGCCCAGTCACCAGTCTTTAACTCCCCGTATATTGAATCCGATAAATCCGATTATTTGCTTCCTCTGTTACTAGTAAACTACCATCAGGTAGGACGAGTAAGCCGACAGGACGTCCCCAAGTAGTAGGTTCAGCCGGGTTTAGCAGAAATCCTGTGAGAAAGTCTTCATAGTAACCTTGCGATCGCCCTTGATTATCAAAGGGAACAAAGACAACTTTGTAGCCAGTACCGCGATCGCGGTTCCAAGAACCACGAAAAGCCACAAAAGCACCGTTACGGTATTTTTCTGGAAACGTCTTACCGTCATAAAACTGCAAACCCAATGCCGCCGAATGCGCTTGAAACAACACATCCGGCGTACGTGTACGCGCTACCAAATCTGGGCGTTTACTCTTGCCATTCGCCGTTTGACGCGGGTCGAGATTGCTTGGTAAAAAGTATGCATAAGGCCAACCGTAAAATTCCCCTTGTTGAACGCGTGTAAAGTAGTCTGGCACCAAATCATCGCCGATGCCGTCTCGTTCGTTGACAGCGGCGTAAAGTTCCTTTGTTACTGGGTTAAAATCTAAACCAACTGGGTTACGCAAACCAGAAGCGAAAGTTTGTTGCCCAGAACCATCCAAATTCATCACCTGCACCGAAGCCCGTGGTAGCGGTTCTTCATCCACGTTGGTTCCTGAGCCAACAGAGACGTATAATTTCTTGCCATCCGGTGAGACAACCACATTACGCGTCCAGTGATTGTTGTAGCCTTGAGCCGGAAGGTCAGCGATTTTTGTCCCAGCACCAGAGATTTCCTGTCCTTGAGTGTAGGGAAACCGTAAAACCGCATCAGTATTGCCCAGAAAGAAGGAATTACCCGCAAAAGCCATACCGAAAGGTCTATTGAGTCCATTTCCCGCACTAGCAAACGTCTTTTTGACATCAGCCACACCATCAGCGTTGGTATCGCGCAACAAGCGAATCCGGTTTTGCCGAGTTTCTGTCACCAGCACATCACCGCCGGGAGTTAAAGCCAACCAGCGTGGCGCATCTAAATTTTCGGCAAAGACATTCACCACAAAGCCAGGAGGTACGCGCAAAACTGGGTTTTGCGGAATTGGCACAACATTAGGCGACTTAGAAGCACTATCAGTCGCGAAGGGTTTTGGTAAATCTTTGAGGTTGACGCGGATGGGTGTGGGTGAAAGTGGTTCAGTACGGACAATATTTTTCGACTGCGGAGAATTTTGCGCTTTTTGCGACGAAGGTGCAGATGCTAGCGGTGTGGAAGCATCTTCATTGGCGCGAGTTTGGTCACAGGCTGCTGTGGACAGTAGCAATAGCAGCACCCAACACGCAGAGAATTTCATGATGGTAATTTAAATCATTATGCACACCTATTGAAATATAGACTTTTGGCTTGAGAATTGTCGCCTACCTTAAAGCGGATTTATTAAACTTGACTTGAAAGTCTGCTTTCGTCCTGAAAACAGAAAAATTAAAAGTTACTATTATTTACACAGACAAGCGTTTGTCAGCAAGTAACAACTTTTCAAATTCTGCTGCCGGTAAGGAACGACTGAATAGAAAACCTTGGATGGCATCACAGTTGTATTGACGTAAAAAAGCCAGTTCTGCTTTTGTCTCCACACCTTCAGCAACTACCTGTAGATTTAAATTGTGACCCATTTGAATCAATGCTGTTGTAATTGCCGATTTTTGTTTGTCATCAGCAATATTTTGGATAAAGTAACGGTCAATCTTTAACGTATCAATCGGTAATTTTTTCAAATACATCAAAGAAGAATAGCCAGTACCAAAATCATCAAGAGCGATTTTTACACCGAGAGAGTGCAATTCATTAATAGTAGCGATCGCACTATTTACGTCTTGCATAATCATGCTTTCCGTGAGTTCCAGTTCTAAGCACTCTGGTGGCAAATTGTTCGCTTCAAGAAAATTAACAAATTTTTGACTAAAATCTGCTTGAGTAAATTGACGCGACGATAAATTAATAGCAATAGGTATTGAAGTCAAATTAACATCACGCCAGGTTTTTATTTGCTCACAGACTGTTTGCAATATCCATTCACCAATAGGGATAATTAAACCAGTGGATTCGGCTAAGGGAATGAATTCTGAGGGCGAAACTAACCCCAATTCGGGGCTTTGCCAACGCAATAAACTTTCGGCGGCGATGATTTTACCAGACTTAATATCAACTATTGGTTGATATTCAATTTGAAATTGCCGAAGTTCTCCCTGTTTTATAACCCGACGTAAAATATCTTCTAAAACATTGATTTCGCGGTGAAAATCATTAATTTCCGGGTGAATGGATAACGACTTTTTCAAAGTTGCTTGCTTGTCCAAACGACTGCCGATCGCACTTAATAACTCAGCGCGAGTAAATGGCTTAGTGAGATAGTCATCAGCACCCATATCCATGCCTTGACGGAAGTCAGATTTGCTAGATTTTGCCGTCAGAAAAATGAAGGGAATTGTTGCTGTTGTGGGGTCTTGTCGCAATGTTGTTAATACGCCATAACCGTCTATTTCTGGCATCATCATGTCGCACAAAATCAAGTCGGGAATTTCCCAAGCAGCCAACTGTAATCCAATTCTTCCATTGGCAGCCGCAATAGTCTGAAAATCCTCAGCTTCCAGCAGTTCCAAAAGGTTCTCGCGGACAGATTCTTCGTCTTCAATTACTAAAATCTTGGTCATTATTTACCTACGATTGCGTCTGATTTTTTAATGGCAAAATTACAGTAAACGTCGTTCCAACGCCTAGTTCACTTGTGACAAAAATTTCACCTTGGTGTGTAGATACACACTTTTTCACAATCGCCAGTCCTAATCCAGTTCCTTGAAGATTGCCGACATTAGTGGCACGATGAAAGGATTCAAACAAGTGGGGTAGGTCTTCTTTGGGAATGCCAATGCCCTGGTCTTGAATTTTAAATATTGCTTGTCCGTCCTCAAAAGCGAGACTAAACTCGATTGTGCTATCAATACTTGAATACTTAATCGCGTTTGAGAGTAAGTTACTTAGAATGTGTCCGAGCAATTTTTCATCCATGCAAGATGGCATGGATTCATATTGACTGCTAAAAGCGATCGCTGGCTTGGGCTGCGCCAATGCTTGCTGATTACTGAGATTCTGTTGCACTTCTTCCACCAAATGACGGCAGTATTTGACCAAATCCAGGTTTTGTGGTCTATACTCTAGTTTTCCCGCGTCTGCCTTACTAATAAACAAAACATCATTCAACATCTCAGTCATCCGCTTGACGGCAATTTGAATGCGATGCAGGTGAGTGAGTTGTTTTTCCTCAGTCAATTTGTGGCGGTAATGTTCCAGCAACTCGCAAGAAGAAAGTATAGTACTCAACGGCGTGCGGAATTCGTGGGAAGTCATGGAGACAAAGCGGGATTTGAGTTCGTTAAGTTCTTTTTCTTTCTCTAGCGCAGTTCTGAGTTCCTCTTCTAATTGCTTGCGTTCTGTGATATCTGCCCAGTAACCGACAATTTCTAGTGGGTTGCCGGCTTCATCCCGCACTAGCTTGGCTTGATCGTATACCCAACGATAAGTACCATCCTGATGCAAAAAGCGGTATTCGTTCGTGTATTGTTCTTGCTCAAATATCTTTGATGTCTTAGCAAATACCTGCGGTGCGTCTTCTGGGTGGATATGGCTAGCCCAGAAGCTAGAAACTTCGAGAAATTCCTGTGCTTTATAGCCCATCATAGCGGCGATGTTTTCGCTGATGAAGGTAGCGCCGTAATCTCCAGAAGTTTTGCAGGTATAGATCACACCAGGGCTAGAGGAGAGTAGATATTGCAGCCGTTCTTGCACTACCAGTAAGACTGTTTCTGTCTGCTTGCGATCGCTAATATCAGTTTGGATACCGATGTAATGGGTGCAGATGCCATTGGCATCAAAAACCGGAGAAATGCTTAACTCGTTCCAAAACAGAGTGCCATCTTTACGGTAGTTGCGTAAAATCACCGTGCAGTCTTCTCCTTGCAGCATAGCAGCACGAAGTTGACTTAACTCTGGTTGCTTGTTGCTATCAGCACCTTGGAGAAAACGGCAGTTTCGCCCAATGACTTCTACTGCTGTGTAGCCTGTCATCCGCTCAAAGGCAGAATTGACATAGATAAGTGGCGAGTCAGGCATTTTGGCATCATAAATTACAATGCCATTGTTGCTGGCAGCGATCGCGCGATCGCGCAATTGTAAACTTTGTTCTACGCGCTTGCGCTCAGTAATATCGGTGTAGATGCCAACCGACCCGACAATTTTCCCCGTAGCATCTTTAATCGCATCAGCACATAGCTCAATTTGCAAAGAAACACCACTGCGGGTTTGCAGAGTCACTTCACTACGCCATGATTTACCACGCTCGACAGTCTCAAATATTCTTTCAAATTCCCGCTTCTTAGTGGAAATTGCTGATGGTCCGCCAGCTGCATTCAATTCCTCTAGCGTGTAATCAAACATTTTGATAAACGCTCTGTTGAGGTAAATTGCTTGACCTGTGATGTCACTTATGCCGATGGCATCGCTTGTACTTTCTATTGCTTTACGCAAGCGTAACAGAGTTTCCTCCGCTAATTTTCTCTCAGTGATATCGCGGATAAATTGGCAAAATCCTTGTAGCTCTCCAGTTTCATCTCGTAATGCCGTAATCGCAACATCTGCCCAGAAGTGTGAGCCATCTTTGCGTAAACGAGCGCCCTCACATTCAAATCGACCTGTCAGCGCTGCTATCTCTATTTCTTGATTTATACTGACGCTAGCGTCCTCAAGCGCTCGAAAGCAAGAGAAATGCTGCCCGATGATTTCTGGTGCCTGATACCCAGTAATGCGTTCTGCACCGAAGTTCCAGCTGGCAATTTGTCCCTCTGGGTCGAGCATGAAAATTGCGTAGTCTCTGACTCCTTCAACTAACAAACGGAAGCGTTCTTCACTTTGGCGCAATTCGTCAAGAGCGCATTTGCGTTCTGTGATATCTTCAAAAGTGCCAAGAATGCCCACCACATTACCTTCGGCATCATGAAGTGGGACTTTATTCGTCTCCAACCAAGCTTGTTTGCCATCCTTTTGGGTGTGGGATACGATGATGTGATATTCCGGCGTATCTGTCTGCATCACCCTAGCATCAGACTCGTGGTAGAAGTCCGCTTCTAGTTGATTGGAGAGTAAATCGTAGTCGGTCTTACCCACGATATCTTCAGGATTATCAAAGCCAGCAGCAGAAGCAAAATTCAGATTACAACCTAAGTAGACGGAATCTAAATCTTTCCAGACAATATATTGGGGGATATTGTCCATAATTAGTTGCAACATTTGCCGGGATTGCCACAATTGCTCTTCAAAAAGCTGGCGATCTGCCATTTCCAGCACCAGTTGCCGATTCATTAGTTTTACAGCGTTTGTGCGCTCTGCTACTCGCATTTCTAACTCTTCGTTCGCCTGCTGAAGGGCTACTTGTGCTTGCTTGAGTTCTGTAATATCTATGCAGCAGTTAATGTAACCAGTAAAGTTACCATTGGGTGTAAACCTGGGGATACCTGTATCGAGCAACCAACGATACTCTCCATCAGCACGTCGAAGGCGATATTCCATCCGCAAGCACTGACGAGCGTGAAAAGCTGAGAAATAGATATCTAAACACTGCTCGTAATCTTCGCTATGAACCGATTCTGCCCAAGCGTTGTCTAATTCCTCTTCTTGGGTTCGTCCAGTAAAGTCTAACCAAGACTGGTTGAAAAACGTACACACAGCGTCTGTGTCTGCCATCCAGATTAGCACTGATGTCGAATCAGCCATCGTGCGAAAGCGTTCTTCACTTTCTCGCAACTCCTCAGAAGCTTGTTTAGCCAGAGTAATGTCTTGGGCAATGCCAGTTATGCGATAAACTTCTCCCAATTCATTTTTCAAAGGAAAGGCTCGCGACCAAATCCAGCGCACCTTGCCATTGGGTAGCAAAATCCTGAATTCTTGCTCATAAAGCTTGCCGGATACTTGGGCTGCTACCGCTTTGCTCACGCGATCGCGGTCTTCGGGATGGATAGCTTCGATAAAGTCTCGCGGATTTTCATACAGGCGATCGCGGTTGCGTCCCCAAATTTTTTCGTAAGCTGGACTTGCATAAAGTATCTTGTCTTGTATAGGGTCACGCACAAAGAAAACTTCGGAAATGTTTTCTACCAGTTGCCGAAATAACTGCTCGCTTGTCTGTGACGCCGCTACTGACTCTAGCAAGCGTGGTAGTTCTTTAGTTTTCTTAAATTCGCTTCTTACTCCCTTCCCGGTGTAAGATTTCCTATATTC
>CAXTNZ010000288.1:0-8230 GCA_964245695.1 uncultured bacterium
TAATTAAATTGAGCAGTTTTTAGTAAATATTGAATTTGCCAATTATAGGTAGATAAAACCCGAAAAATTAACAAAATAAATTTAACTTTGCGTTCGCTGTTTCTCAGAGAGCAATTTTACTTAAAAATTAAGAGAAATAAAATTTATAATTAGTGTAATACCCGTAAAAATACGGTGGTAAGTTATCATTATTATATTAGACATGCAGTTGTGAGGAAGGCAGAGGAAATGCAGGTATTCCGTCTTGAGGCGCTATCAGACAATTACATCTTTCTGCTTTTCGATGCCAAGCAAAATATCGCGGCTGTAGTCGATCCAGCAGAGGCTGAACCAGTATTAAGGCAGCTTGCAGAACTAAACGCTGAGTTGGTAGCGATTTTTAACACGCACCATCATCAAGACCATGTTGGTGGCAATAAACAGCTAATGCAACGATTTCCCCAACTCACAGTTTATGCTGGAGCGGAGGATCGGGGAAGAATTCCCGGACAGCAGGTATTTCTTGTTGAAGGCTCGCGCGTTCAGTTTGCAGATAGAACAGGTGAAGTTGTCTTCGTTCCCGGACATACCCGCGCTCACATCGCTTACTATTTTCCCCCAGCGCAACCAGGAGAGACGGGGGATTTATTCTGCGGTGATACCCTATTTGCTGGCGGTTGCGGACGCTTATTTGAAGGAACTCCCACACAAATGGTGGATTCCCTGAGTAAACTACGCTCTCTACCGGATGATACGCGTGTTTGGTGCGCCCATGAATACACTTTGAAAAATCTTCAATTTGCCCTCACTGTGGATACAGAGAACGCCGACTTACAAAATAGATATGATGAAGTGAAGGCGTACCGCAGTCGGGGAGAAGCTACTATTCCCTCACTACTGGGGGTGGAGAAGCGGACAAATCCCTTTTTACGCTGGGAGCAGCCGACGTTACAATCATTTGTCAAGAGTAGCGACCCAGTACAAACCTTCGCCCGTTTGCGGGGGATGAAAGATAAATTTTAAGAGGGGCGCTTAAACCCCGTCCGTACTGAGATGCGAAGCAGGTCGAACTTTATTGTGGCTAATGGTTGCGATCGCACCCTACATGAAGCTAGGATCTGTAGGCTTTGGGCTATATGCTCTGATTAGCTTCTGGGAATAGAGCTACCAATCATGTGAGTTATCCTGCCCAAAGCCAAGAAGACAGAGATTTTACCGGAAAGAGAGAAAAACGAAAAACGATGGCGAAACGTGTGCAGTTAGTTTTAAACCAAGATGTCAGCAAGCTGGGAAAATCTGGCGACTTAGTGGAAGTGGCTCCCGGTTATGCTCGTAATTATTTGATTCCGCAGAAGTTGGCAACTAATGCTACTCCAGGTATTCTCAAGCAAGTTGAACGCCGTCGCGAGGTTGAACGCGTGCGGCAATTAGAACTCAAGCAACAAGCGCTTGAGCAAAAAGCAGCTTTGGAAAAAGTTGGCAGCTTGAGAATTGCCAAGCAGGTTGGTGAAGGCGAAGCTATTTTCGGTACTGTCACCACCCAAGATGTTGCAGATGCAATTAAACAAGTTGCTGATCTAGAAGTGGATCGGCGTGGTATCAGCATACCCGATATTAGCCAGACGGGTACTTATAAAGCTGAGATTAAGCTGCATTCTGAAGTAACGGCGCAAGTCGATATTGAAGTCGTATCTAACTAACGGCTTTTTGTGAAACCACAGATACACACTCTGTTAATTTGTGTTGGTCTGTGGTTCTAAATTTCAGATGTTGAGGATGAAAGGAAATTGTCGATAGCAGTCGCTACACCTGATTAAAAGGGATTTTGTCATAGATACAAAATCCCAAATCTATATATAAAATTGTTTATGGCTGAAGAACTAAGTTTTCAAGGCGATGGAAGCGATCGCCTACCACCCCAAAACATCGAGGCTGAAGAGGCGATTTTGGGGGGAATTTTATTAGATCCCGAAGCGATTGGTCGAGTTAGCGAAAGTCTTATTCCAGAAGCTTTTTATATTAGCGCTCACAAAGACATCTATCAAGCAGCGCTGCGTCTTTTCGCTCAAGGTAAACCTACAGATTTGCTTGCTGTCATCAGTTGGCTGGCTGACCATGATATGCTTGCCCGCATTGGTGGTAGAAATAAATTAGCCTCTCTTGTAGATCGCACCGTTTCAGCTGTTAACATCGACGCTTTAGCATCGCTGGTAACGGAAAAATACCTGCGGCGTCAGTTAATTAAAGCCGGCAATGAAATTGTCCATCTCGGTTACGAGACAGAAACTGAGTTACCAATTGTTTTAGATCAAGCAGAACAGAAAGTTTTCGGTGTAACTCAAGAACGTCCCCAATCAGGTTTAGTTCACATTGCTGACACTTTAATTAATACTTTTCAAGATATAGAAAGTCGTCATCAAGGTATAGCTTTACCGGGTATTCCCTGCGGATTTTATGATTTAGATGCTATGACTACAGGCTTTCAGCGTTCTGATTTGATTATTGTCGCTGGGAGACCGTCAATGGGAAAAACGGCGTTTTGTCTCAATTTGGCTCATAATGTTGCTACTTCTTATAAATTACCGGTTGCTTTTTTCAGTTTAGAAATGTCAAAAGAGCAATTGGTACAACGGTTATTAGCTAGCGAAGCGGGAATTGAAAGTGGTTATTTGCGGAGTGGACGCATCAGCCAAACTCAGTGGGAACCTTTAAGCCGTGCTATTGGTATGCTTTCAGAAATGCCAATTTTTATTGACGACACGCCGAATATTACAGTCACACAAATGCGGAGTCAGGCGCGGCGTTTGCAAGCAGAACAAGGAACTGAACTGGGATTAGTTGTAATAGATTACTTGCAATTAATGGAAGGAGCCGGCGATAATCGTGTACAAGAATTATCTAGAATTACACGTAATCTTAAAGGTTTAGCTCGTGAATTAAGCGTCCCAGTTATTGCTTTATCTCAACTGAGTCGCGGGGTGGAAGCGCGTACTAATAAGCGTCCGATGTTGTCTGATTTGAGAGAATCGGGTTCGATTGAACAAGACGCCGATTTAGTTATCATGCTTTACCGAGATGAATATTACACGCCAGATACACCTGATCGCGGTGTGGCGGAAGTGATAGTATCTAAACACCGCAATGGTCCCACAGGGACTGTTAAACTTTTGTTCGACCCGCAATTTACTAAGTTTAAAAATTTAGCCAGACCAAATAATTATTAACTATGCTTTCAGTACGGGCGGGGTCACCCGCCCCTACCATTACCCAACCTTCAGCAATTCCACATCAAAAAGCAGGGTAGCGTTGGGTGGAATGACACCACCAGCACCACGCGCACCATAACCTAACTCTGGGGGGATGATTAATTTACGACGACCGCCTACTTTCATAGTGCTAAGTCCTTCGTCCCAACCTTTGATCACCTGTCCCACGCCGAGTTTAAAGTCGAAGGGACTGTTGCGATCGCGTGAACTATCAAACTTTGTACCATCTTCTAAAGTGCCAGTGTAGTGTACTGTCACCTTTTGTCCAGTTTTAGGAGTAGCACCAGTCCCCTCTACTAACTCGACGTACTTCAATCCAGAGGGGGTAGTGACGGCATTTTCGTCAGCCATAGTTTTGCTCGCTATTAGAGTATTGTTTTCAGTTACAGTAGTGGGCACTGGTGTAGTTTGAGTCAAAGGTGCAGCAACAGATGTATCCTGCTTTCCGCCAACTTGACCCAATACTAAAACCACTACACAGACCAGCATGAAACCCACGCTGAGTAAAATTGCTTTCATTCATCAGTCCTCCCTACATAGGTGGTCTAGGATTCTTGTTTACCAGTAGGACAAAACTTAGTTTAAATCAGAAAGCGCATCCTAACGCCAGAGCTTATTTTCTAAATCGCGAATTTGACGCTCTAGACGATCAATTCTACCGCGTAGTTCGTCCACTTCCGACTGGCGAGCAACACCCAAATCCTGCATCATATTTCGCATTTGCCGTTGCATATTGCCTTCCAAGTTGCCCTGTTCGGACTTTAACTGCTGTACAATATCATCCATAACTGCTTTGGCTTGTTCAGGATTGAGCTTGCCATCCTTAACCAAATCATCGCCCACTTCCTTGAGTTTGTCTGCGACTAAAGAGGTTGTACCAATACCAACCATCAATAATTGCTGCATCCAATTGTTGCTGTCCATACTCTTTTCCTATGACTTTTTTTAAAAGAGCCGATTTTTGCTAGTGAAGTGTAAGTATTAAAGCTATGCTGAAAGCTTAGCTATTTTACCCTACAGCTCTATTTTGGCAAAGAAAGCAAACAGACGGATTGAATCGGTGTGGTGATCGAAGTACTAAAATTTAAAGTTTCCCCCCAACTGCGGGAAAAATATATCCAGAAGGATGGAGAAATTTGGACAGCAGCGCTGGCTAAGTATCCGGGATTTATCTCTAAAGAAGTTTGGATTAACCCCAATGATTCCACAGAAGTTGTGCTGATAATTCGTTGGGAAACGCGATCGCAGTGGAAAGCCATACCCCAATCAGATTTGGAAGCGATCGCTCTTAAGTTTGATGCAGTGATGGGAGCATCATATCCTATTGTGGAGTCCGCAGAATATCAAGTGCGGAAATTTCCCCATTCCTAGGTGAAGCAGGTTTTTATCAACATCGAATTTCATCATTTTGCTAGCCTGGAAATCACTATAATTCTTGTTGAGTTTTGGGAAAACCAGCCATGTTAGAGTTTAACCTGCCGAGGTACTTGCCCTCCGCCGAAGAACTACCCGACTCTGATGAGACGCCTGTGGACAATGAACTGCAAGAATTGATACCTGGCTTGCTTAAGGCAATACTACTGATACTATGGGCAGAGCGCATGGATTGGTTTTTTGGGATAGATATGGGTATTTATTATCACCCAGACAAACCGCCGATTGTGCCCGATGGATTTCTCAGCTTAGGGGTAGAGCGGATTTATGATGAGGAATTACGCCCCAGTTATGTACTGTGGGATGAAAACGTTCTACCTTCTTTGGTGCTAGAGGTGGTTTCCCCAAATTATCGCCAGGAATATAGCACTAAATTAGATGAATATGCGGTGGATGTACTTTATTACGTAATTTATTCTTCTCGTCGTCAAAGCAAACCGCGTTTGGAAGTGCATCGGTTAGTGGATGGTAAGTATGAATTGCAAGAGGGAAATCCTGTTTGGCTACCGGAAATTAATTTAGGAATTGGTTGCGAACGGGGAAACTATTGCGGGGTGACGCGAGAATGGTTGTATTGGTATGACGAGCAATTGATACGTTATCCCACGCCGCAAGAACGGATTAAAGAAGCAGAACAAAGAGCGCAAAGACTAGCAGAACAATTGCGATCGCTGGGAGTAGATCCAGATACTTTTAGTTAAGGATGAATAGGCGATCGCCTGACTCCCTAACTGTAATATTTTTTTAATAAACCCGAAATTCATAAACATTACTTAGGCTGTCGGGTTTATTTTTCAGCTTCTTCTCGAATACTTAGCAAAAAACTCTCCTAAACATTTATTAAAAAGCATATCCAACAGTATTTGTACTGCGACTTAAAAAAAAGATATTGACATTACCGCTGATAAAGTGTTAATAAAATTTCTGCATTTATCAAATCTTTCTCTTCAAAGAAAGAGATATTTTGATAAAAGCTTATATGCTCAAAAAGCAAATTTACTGATAGGAGGGGGGAGCGTCGCTCCCCTACACCCATCCTTCGCCGTAAATAGCTAAAATCAGAATGTTTATTTATTGACGTTCAGGCTTTGGCTACTGTATCTTGTCCCCGTTGTCATCAGCTCGTTGACAGTCAGGCTGTCACCTGTCCCCATTGTCGCACAACTCTCAAAGCATTCGGACATCCCGGTATTCCCTTACACCTCGCTACGGGGAAAGAATATTTATGCGACAGTTGCACCTATCATGCTGATGATACTTGTAACTTTCCCCAACGTCCTTATGCTAAAGACTGTACCCTCTACCAAAATGTTGAAGAGAGCAAGTTACAGTTGCAACAACAGCGTGAAAGCACCAGCTTTGCTACAACTGTAAAAAACTTGGTTAAACGCAATCAGGCTTTGCTATTGTTACTGGGTTTATTATTAATCTGTTTGCTTATAGCCGTGTTCAGGTGATATATATTTTACTTGCACTGTTGGTATATTTTGCACTATGAGTGGAAAAAGGTTAAAGAGCAAAGTGATGCATGATTTTTCGATTTCTTTAACCCTTCCCCTTTTAAACGGCATTTGCGGCTTTGACGACCACCGGAATCGCATCTTCATTAAAAACAACTAGGTCAAACCAAAAAGTAGTCCCAACGCCGACTTCACTCACGAGATGGACTTTACTGTGATGCCTTTCGATGATATTTCTCACAATCGATAGTCCTAAACCTGTGCCTTCTAGGGTGTGAACTCGGTTTTCTACGCGGAAGAAGCGGTCAAAAATTGCCGCCTGGTCTTCTGGGGCGATGCCAATACCAGTATCAGAGATTTCCACCCGCACCTGACCCGGTTGGGTGTGATTGAGCCTGGGTTCTAATTGGTAGGTGCGAATTGCAACTTTGCCGCCCGGCAGAGAAAATTTGAGGCAATTACCAACCAAATTGCCTAATACTTGCAGCAACAAATCATAATTACCGACTACTAGCGGTAAGTTAGGGGCAACTTCTTGAATAAGTTCGATGCCTTTATCTCTAGCATTAAGTTGGTAAGTACGTAGAGTTTGGTCGATCGCTTGCGCCAGATCTACTCCATTGAACTGATAGTTGCGACCAGATTCCAGCTTTGACAAATCCAAAACATCGTTAACCAAGCGCGTCAGGCGATCGGTTTCATGATTAACAGTTTCCAGAAACTCGCCTCGTTGTTCTACACTCAAGTCCTCACCGTATTCGTGCAGAGTTTCGATAAAGGATTTGATATTAAATAGGGGGGTTCGCAGTTCGTGGGAAACGTTGCTGATAAATTGACTTTTTGCCTCGTTCAGTTCTACTTCGCGGGTAATATCTTGCACTGTGATGGCAATGCCTTTGATACTCTCCCGTTGCAGATTGAGAACTGTAGTCAAGAGAATGCGGATAGTGCGCTTGCTGGGTTGGCTAAACGTAATGCGGAACTCGGCGCTTTCGCACTCCCCTGCTGCCATTTCATACAAGGGACGGGTGATTTCCATTTGCACTGCTGAGGGCAAGTGAGATAAAACACTACTGCCTTCCACAGCAGTGTTTTCCCAGCCAAAAATTCGCCGCGCCGTGGGGTTGACTAATATCACTTGCATATTGTTATCAATCAGCACCGCACCATCGGCGATGGTAGAAACCAAAGTTTCTAACTTGGCTTTTTCTGCCATTAGTTCCTCGATATTTTGTTTTTGATAACTCTCCAAGCGCTCTGCCATGTCATTAAAGCTTAAAATTAACTCTCCCAGTTCGCCGCCTAGTGGTAAGTCAATTCGCTGCTGAAAATTTCCCGTGGCAATTTGTTTGACTCCCGCTAACAGTTCTTTAATCGGCTTGGTGATTGTCAAAGCGTTGACTACTCCTGCCAAAATCACCATTACCCAAATCGTGATAAACACGGCAATGGTGACATCACGGGTAAAATTTGTGGAGATAACTGCGGTCTGGTTGGGGTTGATGCCGATCGCTAAAACACCTAGATATTTGTTATCGACAGTCAGGGGAACAAACACATCGGTAACTTCCCCATCCGGTGACATGTGTTGTCGCACCATCGGCTTGTCTGTATCGGCAGCATAATCGTCTGGTAGCTGTATCCGACGTTCAATGGTGAGAGAGGTTTCTACCTCCGGTTCCCAAAAAGGAATCCCAAAAAAGATTTTCCCAGTTTCATCAGCGTAGAGCATATAACGCACACTAGAAGTGCTGCTGTAGAAGCGTTGGGAAAATTGGGCAACCTCGGTGAGATTTTGGTCAGCAATTAGCGGTGCAACGTTACCCGCAAGCAGCAGTCCGAGGTCACGACCGAAGCGAGTGTCATTCAGACGCGCATCCTGCTGAATCGTATTCACCGCCCAGAACGTCAGACCACTCATAATTAAAGAAACCACTAAAGTGGCAGCAGCCAAAAGCTTGGTCTGGAGTGTGAACTCTGACCACCAATTGGCGATCGCTTCTCGGATTGTTTTTAAAAAAGCCAGCATCTTAAATAAGTTGTTAGTAGTTTCTCTGATCAACCCCAACAACTAAAAATTAACAGTTAATT
>CAXTNZ010000289.1:0-8228 GCA_964245695.1 uncultured bacterium
GTACTTGCCATTACTGGTGACGGCGACTGCATAAACCGAGGCACTATGACCGCTAAGGGTGCGAACTAACGCACCACCAGGGGGAGTTAAGCTACCTGTCAAGGTACGCAAGCAAGTAGTTTTGGTTTGCGGTATTTGTTGCAGCAATCCTTGAATTTCCGGTGCATCAAAGTAGAGCAAACGCCCTGACAATTGCCCTGCTAGTTGCTTTGTATCTGGAATTAAAATATGTGCCGAAAGTCGCAACGCCCCTTGAATTAATTTCAGCGCTTTTACAGTTTGGGCATCGTATTCTGGATGAGTTGATAATTCTGCATCATCAATCAAATCATAATCTTTAATCAGCACCTGCACTCTAAATTTAGAATGATTAATTTTTGCTTCTATAAAGTCAAAATCAGTCAACAAACGGCATAATTTATTAACTTGACGACCTTCTAACCACAAACGTGGAACTTCACCCAAGAAATGTTCTCTTTCTTCTGATGACTTTTCTGCTAACCAGGTGCGAATATTACTCATAGCCAAGAACTCCTTCTGTCATGATGTCCGCCACTTCGGCGCTGATATCTGGCAAATTCACCCCCGCTGCCTGCACAATATCCTGGCGGTGCAAAAAATCTCGGAAACTTTCGTGATAAAACCTGTAACGCGGTGGTTGCTCATTTTCCTGTTTCTGCAAAAACTGCGCCCACCCTTGAAGAACTTCCTGCACAGTCAACTCATTCTGCTTAGAATATTTGGCAATCACTTCACGGGAAGCTGCGCTACGTAACGCACACATGACATAGACAATCTTGATTTTATTTTTCGGTAAAGGCTTGGTTGTCATGCCCATGATTTGCCAGTGGTTTTCATAATATCCTTGTAAACCTACAGGTAATTCATCCAAAGGTTTATTTTCGTAAAAACCTTCAGCTATTGCTGGCAAAACCCAGCGCAAATACATAAAATTATTTTCACTTTTTGTCGCTACCTCTTCCACAAAATCAGTCGTAGAGACATGGTTTTGCTTTTGAATCCACTGACTCAAACCCTGTTTATATTCTCCATCATTGAGCAATACCCAAATATACTCTTTCACATCTTGACTACTTCTTTCTGAGTAGTCTCTTAAGTCCAATTCCTTGGTGGAAACGCTGGGTGAAACATTCAACCTTTTCTCATTTTGGTTATAAGGTCGTCTTGTCAGCAGAAAGTAAACGTTTTCTGGAAGAATAGTAGGCAAATATAAAAGGTTTCCGGTCGATTCTTGGTCAACTTCATCCAGTGCATCAACAACTATTACCAAGCGTTTACCAGCAGTGAATTTTTCGCTAGCTTTGGTCAACAAACTTGATAAATCAGCATCTGCTGCATCCTGCAACTGGTAACGACTCATCAATTGTTGGCGAATCTTTCTCAAAAACAATTCCGGGCGATTCATCCCCTCAGCCCTAACATTAAAAAAGCAAATAGCTTCTGGGTTCTCTAATACGTACTTAGCTGAAATAGCACTTTTACCCATCCCTGCATCACCCACCACACTGAAGTAGCCATTAAGGTTGTTGCTGAAGAACTTTTCAATAGCATCAAAAACGAATTTCCTACCACGAAATGACTCTGTTTTATCTTTAATTAATCGCTCAAATTCAGATGGAATTTGCTGCGGATACCAATCTTTTGGGTCAACTATATCAGTTGGTTTAATATTTAAAACTTCTGCAATCTTTAGAATAATCCTTCTTTCAACTCCATTAGGGCAGTTTTTCGTACCTAGTAAACGTTTAATTGTGTCACTGGAAGTACATGCTTTATCTGCAAGCTTTTCTATAGTTAGACCTGCTTGTTTATAGGCGTTTTGGAGTCTAATCTTCCCTTCTGGGCTAGATTTAACTTTATCTGATAGCATCATAAAATTTATTGATGAATATAAATTATAAATAAATCATACTTAATTTAATTTTACCTGTGTAGGGCAGTTAGGTTTTATTGGATTGCCCCATCTGCCCCAAAATTTAGGGCAAATCAAAGTTTCAACTCAACTTATCTGCCCTCGAATTTAAATTGTTGCCCCAATAAGATACAAATATGCAAGTTCAGAAAAACCTTGCAGATAGCTGTCAATCAATAAATTCTATACACAAGCGAGGTCAACAACTCATGAATTTAAATATTTTTTCCAAACCCCAACCCAACAATAATGATGCTGCACAAGAAATGGAACAAAAGATAATTGAAGAATTATTACGCCAAGCGCGTCTCACCTTTAATCTTGCTTTAGGCGTAACCGCAGCATCTGCGATGATGACATTATCTGGTGTGGGACTTCTCTATTTAAATAAAGTACCAGAAGCCAGCCTCACCGCAGGTGCAGGAATTCTTGCCAGTATTAGCAGCGTTCAGTTTGCCAAAGATGCAAAGGAAGAACTGCACGAGATTATAGACAATTTGCCGAAATAACGCCGGAGATGGGGATGGGTGCCTCTTCGGGCTTAATATAGTGGTGTGCGATCGCACCCCGCTATCTAAAACTACAACTCGCTTTATCCTCAACTACTACAGCAACCTTGAATATGACACCCCAACGCATCGAACCCAATCCCGGACAAGAATCAGTTTGGGATTACCCCCGTCCCCCTCGCTTAGAAGACACAACCAAACACATCCAAATCATCTTTAATGATGTAACTATCGCAGATACCCACAGCGCTAAACGTGTTTTAGAAACCAGCCATCCACCGGGTTACTACATTCCTCCTGCGGATATCAAAATGGAATATCTACTTTTGACACCGCGTTCTAGCTTTTGTGAATGGAAGGGAAGTGCTGGTTACTACAATATCCGTGTGGGTGAAAAAGAAGTGCAAAATGCTGCTTGGTTCTACCCTGAACCTACACCAGAGTTTGCATCTATCAAAGATTATGTAGCTTTTTACGTCCACTTAATGGATGCGTGCTACGTGGATGGCGAAAAAGTACAACCGCAACCTGGTAACTTTTATGGCGGCTGGATTACCAGCGATATTGTTGGACCCTTCAAAGGTGGTGCCGGCACTTGGGGATGGTGAGAATCAATTTATAGCGGTTCTCAATTGCATACTATATGTTCAAAAGTTGGGGAGTGTGAATTATGAATTCAGAACACAGGATACTTGGATCTTCTAACTCCGTGCCTCCTGTACAGACGCGATTAATCGCGTCTCTACTTTTATTGATGCGATTAATCGCGTACCTCCTATTCTAATAATCCTGTCTCACGCCACCTCGCACAGGCTTAACTTCCGAAGTGTCAGAGAATGGATCTGTACCGCCACTCCAGTTAAAATCACTAATCCTAAAGCTGATACCACCTAATTCCAGCACTGGGTTGTAACGCAAAGTAATTCCATAAGTACGGCGGCTATATTCTAGGATGTAGTCGGTGCTACTGCGTTCGCCTGTGTCTAAGTTGATTGAGGTTTGAAAGCCAAGGCTAAATGGTCCATAGATTTGCTGGGAAATTCCAGCATTAAGCACTCTGTTATCAACGGCGCGATCAAACAAAAATGGAGATGCTCCGCTGAATATACCCTGAGAATAACTGACATTAAAGGCGGTATAATCAAAGGCGGGTCGAGAGAAATGTCCAAACTGTCCTCGCAAGCCAATCGTACCAATCAAGGTGCTTTGGTTATCACCACTGCTGTAATAACTGGTAGTGCCGGTCACTCCCCCAAATGCTTGCACATAGGGAACTACCGAATTGGGTGTGTAACGCAATCCCTCTGTGGCGGTGGGTGGTAATGGTTTACCCTGCCATAGTGTAATGCCACCATCAACGGTAGCGCTGCCTTGAACGCGCCCTAGTGAGATGCGATCGTTTTCCCGCCGTGTTTCGAGTAAGTCTTGGCGATCGCTATTAGCGTTAATATATTGAGCGCCGCCTTGATATCTGAGGTTTAAGCCACTTTTACCTAAAGGAATCACCGGAGAAGTCACGACAGCACCAAGACTACTTTGGACGGTTTGAAAGCCGAGGGTGCCATTGTAAAGTCGATCGCGGTAGCTATATTCTAAATTCAATATGTGGGGATTGCGATCGCCTAATTCTTGCCGCAATCGTAAACTCGCTCGCAAATTGTCTTCTACCGTCCCCAAATCTAAACTGGTTAACACCCCAGAACCCTCGACTACAGTTTTGGGACTTAAAGTAGCATTCAATCTTGCTTTTAAACCAAACAGCGCCGCCAAGTTATCAGCATTACCTGAAACCGCCTTTTGCGCGAAAAACTGAGGTGTAATGCTAAAGCGTGCAGTATCTGTATTGAAAGGTTGGAAGCTACGCTCAATAAACAGACCACCTCGCTGAGTCCCATCATAACCAATCGAGGCAATTGCCGGCGTAACATCCCGCTGACGGCGGTCAATTGTCTGCCGATCAATTGGGATGGGTAATGTTGTTCTTTGGTCTAATACTAAACGCTGGCGCTCTGTTTTAATTCGGTCTACTAGAGGCGACTCCCGTGTTAAAGTTACTTTATCTGCACGTAACTCTAATTCTGGTGGTGAAAAAGGGTCATTGGTGAAGCGGACATTTCTAGCTTGCCAGCCTCGCGGATAGAAATCAACTCGTTCTGCTTGAAAGCGTACCCGCTTGACTACACCCCCCTGTTTGGGATCAGCGATGTTTCTCGCGTCTGCTCTACCACCTAAGTTTAGGTTAATGCCGCCAGGACTGCCAACATTAGTAAGCGGCTGATTTGCCCGAATGCGATCGCTTGGCGGACGCTGTGGTACTCCACCCCCGGTGACATCGGTATCTGTGAACGCGAAATCAGTACCCGCTGTGGGTATGTTAACATCTCCCCTACCATTTTCCAGTTCCCCACTATCCTGAATAAAGTTATAGGTAAAGCGTTCTCCGCGCAGTACTTGATCGCCTCGTGTCAATGCCACGTTTCCATTGCCCACAGCAATCAAGTTGTCTAAATTGACTTGCAAGCGATCAGCATCTACCACCGCCCCATCAAATCGCACAACCACATTACCTTCAGCCGTGACAATCCGCCGTTGCTGGTCATACTCCTGCCGATCTGAAGTGACTTCCACGATTCTCTCTCTTGCTGGCGGCGTGCTGGCAGGAGGAGTTGTCCCAGGTTGACTTTGCTGCTGATTTGTGCTATTAGCCGGTGGTATGGGTGCCGACCGTTCTGGGGTAATCGGTTGGGGTAGAGTTATTTGGCTTGTCTGGCTGCGAGACTTGAATTCTATAACATTTTGTACTGGCTGTGTACTCGCTGCTTCCGGATTAGTGTAAGTAATACTTTGTGTTGGTTGTGCCGGGGGCGCATTTTGGGCAATAGTATTACTTTGCCGTTCTTGTCGGGCTAATCTTTCTTTTAATATTTGCCCTTTTATCTGGGATAAATTCTTGTTTTGTGTTACTGCCGATGCGGCATTTGCATTTGGGCTGTTGCTGTCACCAAGATTAAAGGCTTCAACCTGCTGCATCGGATAACCAATTGCTTGCGGCTGCCCCAAAGCTGCGGCAGTGTTAGCTGTGGTTATGGGAGAAAATTCCGGTGGAAAGCTTTGCTGCTTATCGGGTGCGGCTTGCGTCTTGGCGACTGCTAAGTCATGCCGAGTTGCCTCTTGTGGAGTTGGCTGACGCGGAGAATTCTTTGTTTTATCGGAATTCGCAATCCAAAGCGTTTTGGGCTGATTTTTCTTTTCCTGCGTTTTCGCCTCAATCTCGGCAACTGAAAGAAACTTGGTATCACTAGCAGTTGAGATAGGATTTGCAGGTTGTAAAGATTCGACGATGAAAGGCGGTGCGGGCGGCAGAACTGGATGAAGCATATCAGCAAAATCAACCTAACAAACAGCCAATTGAAAGCCGGAAGGACTAATTACACTTAACTGCCTTCCGACTTTAGCCTTCAACCTAGCCTGCGGCAAGCCGCTTGGAGAAGGACACTGAGTTGCCAAGGAGTTTTACCACCTGAAAGCCAGTGTCCGTGGCATTTATACTCTTCCGCCTTTCGGCAGTAGCGGACAATTTGTCGCGATTTTACTCGGAATCCCGACGTCCGGGGTTACGAGCTGGGTCGTTCGACAACAATCCAGAGACAAAGAGCAATATGAAGAAGGCTACAACGACATAAACAACGATTTTTAAAGTCAGCATTGACGAAAACTCCAAGGGTATGAGATAAGAGCTTCTCTCTCAGTATCTGTGATGCAGAAAAGATAGCTCTTATATATTACCCAAATCTCGCTTCTTTTTTGGAGGACACTGGTGAGCAAAGCCAACGTTCTCACCGACTACCGCAACATTACAGCAGTTTTGAAGCTTTTAGGACTCCAGTAGCTGTATTGTGGGTTTTCTGACTTGTAGATACACCAGAAGCAAGAATTTGTGGACTAGTTATTTTATCTGACGTTTACTTGAAGCTGAGGTTTCCCGGCGTAGACACAAAGTGCAGCTTGTTCGTCAGATATCGCTATTTTCTTTTTCTTAAACCAGCTATCTATCATCCCAAAATGACATAAGTGCAAGTATATTCAGCTACTTTAAAACTGATAATAGCTAATGGTTAATAATTCATAGCTTTTTGACCTAGGGTACAAATATTGCTACAATTTCTCATCTGCTGAAAAATGGTCAAATGCTTTAGCTAGTGTGCTCAAAGGCAAAACTCATGTTAAAAAGGCTTCGAGATGCTCTGATTGAATTACGCCGTAGCTTGTGACCGAGCGTAAAAAGAGACTTATGGGAGGGTAAATTACCTCACAAATAAATGTGGAGGCTTCTCGACTAACCCAAAAACCCTCCTATGAGTCTAAAAGCAAATTGGTGACAGTTGCATAAGTCCTGTTAGTGAGTCAAATTTCTCGCCTAGTACTTAGCAAAAATACAGAAATATATGAATGCTATACTTCCGAATTTAGCTAGCATCGATGAGAACACACAGCAGGCTGAATCAACGGTGATATTCAGTCAGTCTGAGTTTGCAACACAAGTGCGTCAAGCCTTGCGTGATTTATTGAATCCAGAAGCATTGCAGCATAATCCGCTGTTGCGATCGCACCTCATCATTAAACGCACAGGCTGCAATACTGTTACACCTGAGAGCATTGCCACATTACAACTTATATTGCGACAAGCAGTGGAATCATTAGATCGAGCGCCCCGCGAAGAGAAATTCTACCGCGCTTTGTATCATGCTTATTTACAACCTGCGCGATCGCAAGAAATAGCCGCAGAAATATTAGACATTTCTATCGGTAGCTTTCGCCGTCACCTGAAAGCAGGAATAGCCACAGTCACAGAAATCTTGTGGCAGCAAGAAATCAACAAAGTGGAAAATTGTAAATCACCCGATCAGGTGATCCAGTAGCATGAAGCCCCCTGGGTACTGCTCATTATAAATTTTAGAGGAAACCCAACGCAACCTTGCTGACAGCATAATCAAACGTGACAAAACTAAACGCTTCCGCAAGGCATTGCTTTACCCCCAAACTTGGTTAAGAGTATGCTTCTCATTCGTGACATTGTTCAACAAGCGCTATCCACTGGCTCTTTGAGTATTCCCGCAGATGAGCAGTTGCAGCAGTTACTGCAAACTGAATTTGAGGAAAAAGACATCGATGCCTTGATGCTACTACAAGAAGCTGTGCAAGAAGGACGTGTTAAGAAAGAGTCCAGCAAAGAAAAAAGCCCTCACAGAAGCTCGAAAAACAAGCGAGGTATCGTCAAGATGAAACTTCTGTGTCCAAGTGCTATTGGAGTTCTTGTCCTGGGGACTATTGTTTTCGCTTTGCCAAAAAATGCTGATAATTCAGTACTTTTCCCAAGCAACAATATGAGTGTCAACCAATTGACACTCTAAATGATGTCTAATTGCTTCCTCAGCTTTTTGCGCCCCCAAAGCTTTCAGCGTCGCTGTCGCTTTAGTAGAAAGGCTTGGGGGAGTTTGGGAAATAACTTAAGCGCGTCTTTGTGTTCTCCTCTTTCCCCCTCTTTCTTCTTGACTGGGGAAGTGTCTTTCTGACTTTAAACCTATTTTTGAATAATTAAAAATTAAAAACGCTACAATCCCACTTGATTAATGGTGAGGAAACTTTTGCCTAAAGCCTGGGATATTATTAGTAACGCTCAACTCCCGATGTTGACTTGATTGAGGTGACTCTGAGGCAGTTCACAGTATAAATATAGCGGTTATCAATTGCGTGTAGTACAGACCATTCGTAGGGGCACAGCACAG
>CAXTNZ010000290.1:0-4191 GCA_964245695.1 uncultured bacterium
GAGTGAGTTATCAGGGTGCATCTACCAATTAACTGTTCTTAGAGAAATCAGTATGATCCGGATAAATTTAGTAAAACTGATATTGCCGCTATGTGCCAAACAAAACCCAAGCGGGTGGCAGAGCCGGATCTACTTAGTAAATTTTATAAATTTGGGCAGTGTTATCCAGCTAAATTTAGGTGAGTTGGGAATTGTTGCGCTCATGCTTACGCATAAAAAAACCCCCGGTGGGTGTTAGCCCAACCAGGGGAATTGAAGATCAAGGTGCATCTACCAATAAAGTGTTCTGGGCGGAATCAATGTAATCCGGATAAAGTTGTAAACATGGGATCGCCAAAACAACTGAAATCAGAAACATTAAGTGGCAGGATGCATCTAAGGTATCAGAAGGAGCGAAACATCTACTCGAAAATGAATCGCGTTTCAAACCAGATTTGGGAGGCAAACAGGAGAAGTTGTGACCCAGGAATTTCACATTTCCGTAACCCCAGTAGGGCAAAATGACTACTTGGTGCGGACGGAACAAGTCGCGCCTGGGGTGCCATTGGCAGAAGAACTCGTAACTTGGCCTGTAGGTGATTGGTTGACGGCGGCGGGGCATTTGATGAATGACCCTTTGAAGTCGGTGTTGCAGGGGGATGCGATCGCTCTTAACTCCGTCAACTTGGTGGCGTTGGGTCAACAATTTTATAACGCACTGTTTCAAGGCACACTCAGGGATAGTTGGATTACGGCGCAGGGTATTGCCCAGCATCAACAAGAGGTACTGCGCCTGCGCTTGGGACTAAAAGACACTAGGTTAGCGCGTCTGCCTTGGGAAGTAATGCACGCAGGCGATCGCCCGCTGGCGACTGGACCTTATATCGCTTTTTCTCGCTTCCAAACGGGAATTCAGCTGCCATCTCGTCTGCTATCGACAAATATACCCACACCACTAGAAGAAGGTGGTATTAAAGTCTTGATGGTGATCGCTTCTCCCACAGATCAAGTCCGTCTTGATTTGCTCAAACTTGAAGCAATCAGACTGCAAGCCGAACTTCACCGTCAGTCACCACGATTTTCTGACAGTGACAATTATCTCCCAGAAATTGAACTTACCCTGTTAGAGCAACCAGGAAGAGAAGAATTAACGCAAGCTTTAGAACAAGGACGATACCACGTTCTTCACTACTCCGGTCATAGTAACTTAGGACCCAACGGCGGGGAAATTTATCTTGTCAGTAGCAGAACTGGCTTAACAGAAACTTTGAGTGGCGACGATTTGGCGGGCTTGCTCGTTAACAATAACATCCAAATGGCAGTGTTTAACTCGTGTTTGGGGGCATACGCCGCTACCTCCAACCCCGCTGCTGACACGGGCGAACGTAACCTGACAGAAAGCCTGGTGAAGCGTGGTATCAGAAGCGTTTTGGCAATGTCAGAACGCATTCCCGATGAAGTGGCGCTAACACTGACACAATTGTTTTACCGCAACCTGAGTCAGGGATATCCTGTGGATTTGTGCGTCAGTCGGGTGCGCCAAGGCTTAATTTCTGCCTATGGTTCTCTGCAAATGTACTGGGCATTACCGATTTTATATCTCGATCCCAAATTTAACGGTATTCTTACACCGGAAATTAGTTTCCCGGAAAATGTGGAGTCGTTTGGCGAGTACAATCCCCGGTTGATGGGAACTTCAATGTACTCTGGTGGGGTAAGTGATGTGGATATGCCTTTACCAATGGAGGACATGATACCTTCTGGTTTGGGAGGCGACTCGGAGCTAGACTGGCTAGGTGAAGATACTTGGGGCGATCTCGTTGATGAAATTGAGTATGATGACTCAAGCTATGAAGAAGATTCGGCAATAGTTTCTGATCTGTTTCGGGAAATAGATAATCAAAAAGCAGAAACTGAGCAACCTTATATGACTGCTGAACTGTTGCCACAGCTTCAAGAAGATAATATTCCGGGAAGACAGATTCCAGAGGATATCAGTTCCCTTGATAGCGAAAATCCAATATGGGGAAATTGGGAAAATCCAAATAGCCCGCCAGCAGCAGATCGCCCGTCAACTCAATCACCATCCAGACATCGCGGTAAACGGCAGTTGTGGACGATTGTCGGCGTTGTCGGCGTTGGTGCGATCGCCTGTGTGATTGGTTTAAGTTCATTGTGGCAACGACAATTTTCCACACTGTCTGATATACCACAAATTCCTCCCCAGTCTCAACCAGTCCCAAATAATAACGCTCAAATCGACTTAAAGAAAGCGGCAACGGGAATTGTCACCGCCAGCGCCACACAAAAATTGATCCAGGGTGACTTGCAAGGTGGGCTACAAGCCGTGGAAGAACTACTCAGCCCCACGCGGAATGCACTTTTGGCTGCACAAGCCGCCCTTGATTTGATTCCGCAACCGCAAGCAAACGATCCGGCGGTTAACTTTCTCAAAGGCCGAGTAGCGTGGCAATCTATCCAGACTGGTGACAAAAGATACAGCATCGATGATGCCCGCCGCTACTGGGAAAGTGCTGTGAAAGCCAAACCAGACTCGCTGTTATATATAAACGCTTTAGGATTTGCCTACTACGCCGAAGGCAATATGAATCGGGCAAATGACTCTTGGTTCAAGGCGCTGAATTTAGCGCTCAAACAGCAAAACAAATCTGGTTACACCCCAACAGCAGCAACACCGAGGGTAGCAACTCCAGATGCTTTAACTTCCTATGCTGGATTAGCCCTAGGGCTGTATAAATCTGCAAATCAACAGCCAGAGAGTAAGCGCTCGCAATATCTGACTGAAGCAGTCAAGCTGCGGCAAATGGTCGTAAAAGATGACCCGGTAAATTTTTTACCAAATAAATTAAGTAATAATTGGCTGTGGACAGAGAAGACAATCCAAGATTGGCGATCGCTCCTTCAAGTAAAAGGTGGGGGGTAAAATAAGATTGTGTATTCCACGCCCTCAGACTCAAAGTCTGGACGGCAGTCGCCTCAACAGGACTCCACCCCCGCACGGCGCTGCCGAGGCTATACAAACAGAGCTTACCTGCGTGGGCTATATAAACGCTTTTGGGGCTTATATATCATGCAAGTTACTGAAAAGCAATACTATTCCCCAGAGGAATATTTAGCACGAGAAGACGCTGCTGACTACAAAAGCGAATATATCGATGGTGAAATTTTTCCTCTGACTGGTAAATCTACCAATCACAATCAGATTGCTGGTAACTTCTCTGCTGCGTTAAACTTTGCTTTCAAAACCCAAGACTACGAAGTTTTTATGAGTGATGTGCGTCTGTGGATACCCGAAGCACGCATCTACACTTATCCTAATGTGATGATAATAGCCGGAGAACTAGAGTATTTTAATAACCGTACAGATACGATTACAAATCCGAGAGTAATTATAGAGGTGCTGTCAGATTCAACTCAGGGGTATGACAAAAAAGGAAAGTTTGAGTTTTACCGCACGATACCTTCTTTTGCAGAATATTTATTGATTGACCAAACTAAAATTCATGTAGAACAATATTCCAAGACGGCGAATAAGCGTTGGTCATTCCGTGAATATGATGCTGAAGATGAAGCGATCGCTTTAGCATCTGTACAATTTGAGATTTCTCTTGTGGATGTTTACAACAAAGTGAAGTTTGCAGCGGTAGATGCACTCTTCTGAAGCAGGAAATTGAGGGTGGGTTACTGCTTTAGGAATAGAAGCAGTGTTGATGACAATGTTTTGGTTCAGGCGATCGCGGTTGACTAAAAAATGTGAAATAACACAGGTAAACCAGTTTTGCAAGCTTAACTCAAACTTTATACGTTGAGCAATACTCACAAATTATTTAATTAAATTTGGAATAGGTTGATTTCAAATAATAAAAACAATTATTTCTACTTGCTTAAGATGAATGTACCTTTAGCTTACTTGCCTAAAAGTGAGATTAATTCTCGGTTGTATAATTTTCTTAATTTTAGGTATTTGATGTTGCCAAAAATGTTGTGTAGCTCCCCTCATCAGCAATAAACTTCCATGAGTCAGTTCAATTTCGCACTTTAATTCTTTTTGAGTTTTATGTCTGAACATAAAACGACGAGTAGCACCAAAACTTACAGAAGCAATTACAGGGTTTTTTCCTAGTTCTGGCTCATCATCACTATGCCAAGCTACACTGTCTCTACCATTACGATATAGATTAAGCAACACAC
>CAXTNZ010000290.1:4201-8160 GCA_964245695.1 uncultured bacterium
CTATTGAATTGAGTTTCAGATAAAATTTCAATTTTAGATTTGATTTTGATTAATGTAGGAGTCCATAAAATAGGTTCCATCTTGATTTTAGAGTAAGAATAAGATTTTCCGGAATCTCCGTACCAAGCGGTGAGCCTTGGTAAGTTAACTTGTTTACCAAAAAGCATTGTGTATTCTTGCTTCCAAGAAGTGGTGTTGCATAAATCAGAAAATATTTGATTACTTTCATTGTTATCGAAGAAGTTGCGGTACAAGATTACTTCAGCATCAGGCATAAGTAATTGTTCACCCTGCTTCGGGCTTTTTTCTTTTGCATCTTGCCATAACGAGAGTTGATTGTACATAAATTAGTTATGAGATGTTATTCAGTCATACCAATATACCTTGGCTGACACTAAAATTAATTATTTTTAGTATTAATGTACTATTTTAATAAAATTTTGGTCTTCTATTCTGTAGTTTTTCTTAAAACAACAATTTATCTGAATAAATAATAAAAATTATCTAATAAATGCTGTGTGACGATGCAAAGTATACCAAAAAATTTTGTATAATGTAATACAAGTTTTGTCGTACCTGAGTTCCGACTCTATCAATGCTATTCGCCAAACCAACTTACTTATATTGAATTTAGGTAGGATTATTGCTCATGAACTGCTTTCAAATCATTAAGTCTGTCCTTGATGAGGCATACAACCAAATCCCAGGAGATGAAGCTGAAAAAGATAGTGTAATTAAAGATGAATTAGAATATTTACGCAACGAATATTCTCAACTTTCAAAGGGTAGTATAATAGATTACAGTTATCCTGTTACTAGATTTGCTTATATTTATGTATATGTCACATCACATGCAAACTTGGTGTGTTCTATTATTCAACAAAATGAAGACATAGGCAATCTTTTTGATTATCAAAAAGTAAACGTAGCTTGCATTGGTGGAGGACCAGGTAGCGACTTTTTGGGAATCCTAAAGTACCTAATGACTAACAAAAAATCACCTACTATAAAGTTTCAACTCTGTGATAAGGAAAAAACATGGGCAGAATCTTGGAGTGACGTAGATGACAAGGTTGATCCAGCATTTCGTATATCAACTTCTTATTTACCACTCGATGTAACTAAGCCAGATGACTGGAAACCCCACACAAAATATTTTCAATCAGACCTCTTTACAATGATTTACTTTATGTCAGAGGTACTTTCCTTACGTAAATCAGCAAATGAATATTTTGACAACTTATTTAGTCAAGCAAAACCTGGGGCACTTTTCCTATTTGTTGATAATAATAACCCTAAATTTTACAGTTGGTTTGATGATTTAGCAAAAACTCACAAGATGAAAATTAAAAAGAAAAGCGAAGGCATGGAGATGCTACCTTTCCACGAGCAAAAGTCGGATTTAGGACAATATGTTCAAAAGTTTTCTTCTCCGAAAATAAGAGCTAACATTGCATACCGTATTGGGCAAAAAGAGTAGTAAAGTAGAGTGGGCAATGCCCACTCTACTTCAGATTTAAACTTTAGCCGCAACCGCAGTTGGTGGATTAACTTTCAACCGCTTAAACATCGCTTCTCGCGCTTTTATTTCCAAGCTATCATCTAAAGGCTTCAAGGAAATCGCCTGTTGATATTTTAGCCGCAATGCTGTTTGAATTAACCAATCTGCGACAAAGGGATTTTTCGGTAACAGCGGACCGTGGGAATAAGTAGCGATCGCATTTCGATAAAATGCTCCCTCTGTCCCATCTTCACCATTATTGCCCAAACCGTACACCACTTTACCCAAAGCTTCAACTTTCCCCAACTTAGTGCGTCCACCGTGATTTTCAAAGCCAACCAAATACGGTTTGCTACCCGTCATCTCTTCTAAATCCCGCGCCAGACGAGTTGCTGTAACTTCTATCACCAAATTCCCGATACAGCGACGAGTATTTTCACCAGGATGCACCGAGACTAAATCAAGTATTCCCAAACCTTCAATCCGCTGTCCCAATCCTGGTTCATAATAATGTCCCAGCAATTGGGGTGAACCACAGGTAAACACTCCCGGAGTACCATTTTCGATTTTTTCGCGCATTGCTTCGGCTTTTGCACCCTGCAAATCACGCATGACAATTTCTTGCTGACGGTCTTGTGCGCCACCACCAACAATCAAATCTACAGATTTGATATCATCTGCCGTAGCGTTTTGATCCAGGGGTAACACCCTCACATCGTATCCTCGCCATTGAGCGCGACGTTCTATGGTGATAACATTACCGCGATCGCCATAGGTACTCATCAGCGTTGGATATAGCCAACCTATCGTTAATTCAAAACTCATAAATCCTCACTCATAACTTTGAAATTGCTATAAAAATTAGGGACGCTTGGGCTAGGGTTAAGAAAAAGTTATTACCACATTATTGATTTTTACTCTTTTCATCATCCAAGCGTCCAAGCGTACCTAGTTAAAGTATTTTCCTACCAGTCAGGACTTCTCGCACTTCCAGCATTGCTGAATAAGTAGGCAAAATGTGTAAAGTTTCATTAGCTGGAGTGTGTTCTAATGCGGTAGCGATCGCCTGTCGCAAATCTTCTTCTACAATCAAATTTAAATTACTTTCAGCAGTCTTTTCGCTGTAACGTAGACGTAGCGCCATATCATAAACGCGATCGCCACTAACGACTAAAGTACCTCCCCGTTCTACTAATTTCTCTGTATCTACATCCCAAATCCAGGATACATCAGTACCATCTGGTGTTCTGTCATTCAATACCAACAGTGTTGTTTTGTCAGTGCTTTGATTCACTACCCGAATTGTTTCATTCGTACCGACGGGATTTTTTGATAATAGAATCCGTACCTTTTTGCCCTTTATTTCCAACTCTTCAGCACGACCAAAAGCCGCTTGGAAGTTGTTAATTGTATCTCGAATAGTAGCTTCATCAACTCCCAATTCCTTAGCTGCTGTTACCGCTGCTAAAGTATTATATTTGTTGTACAAACCAACGAGAATTTGTTGCCATTCACGACTTTCAAGCGTCGCTTTACTTTTACCAAAGCCGCACTTAGGACAAGTGAAATCTCCTAAATGCGACAAGTAGACACCTTTGTAGTCCAGGGAATGTCCGCAAATAGGACAATAAATAGAATCGACAGCGTGAGGAATTGCATCCAGATAATGTTCTGGTTCATTCAAGCCAAAGAATAACACCCGCTGGGGTAACTGCTGACCGAGATAAGATAAAGTCGGGTCGTCAGCATTGGGAATTACCACCGTTTCTGATGGTAGGGTAGAAATTACTTTTGTCCAACGCTTGCTAATGGTGTCAACTTCCCCGTACCTATCGAGTTGATCGCGAAACAAGTTTAAACAAAGGATAATCCGAGGCTGGATTGGTGCCAATATCTTCGGTACAATATTCTCATCAACTTCCAAAATGGCGTAATCAACATCCAGCGTCCCTACCAAGTTGGTGTTTTCTAACAGCGCAGTCATCAAGCCATTTTCGAGATTTGCGCCTGTAGAATTGTGAGCAACGCGGTAACCTTTGCGTTCTAGTATGTCGCGTAAAAGCAGCGATGTCGTGGTTTTGCCATTGGTACCAGCAATCAGAATCACCCCGTTTTTAGCTTGTTGACTCAATAATTGCAATAATCGGGGTTCGATGCGACGAGCGATTGAGCCTGGTAATACACTAGCAGCACCCAAGCGTAGTGATCGCACTCCTAACGTTACACTTTTTGCCACTGACACTGCAAAGCCAAGTCGCAGTCTATCTATAAATTTAATTTTGTTTCCCACATCCGTATCCTAGTTTTCTTTTTGGTTACTAGCTTATAACCTTAAGTTTGAAATTTAATATGCGTGAGTTTAGCTAATCCTTGCTAAAAAAGCCAGCCTCATTACGGAAGAGGAGATAAGGAAGATAAAGGGGACAAAAAGAAATCTGTTTTTCTCATCTTCCCCATC
>CAXTNZ010000291.1:0-8127 GCA_964245695.1 uncultured bacterium
GTTATGAGCATTATTTGGAATTTTTGTCAGATGCGATCGCCCGTCAAACTCAGTTGAACCAACAAGCCGATCCTGAATCCACCCAGAAGTTAAAAACTAAAGGCAAAGGGCAGACTCAGTACGAACCGAAGCTAGAAAGTAAAAAATATCGCCTAAAATCCCGCCGCACTCAATTACAAGAGTTGCAGGAGTTGTATAAAGATGATGAGTAATATCAGGTTTATAAGCTTGATAATTTCGTATTGAGGACTTTAGTCCTCATTTTATTAAGATAAGGACTAAAGTCCTTACTACAAAGTTAATCAAGGCTCTAGAATATGTTGTTTTCAGGAGCATTGGTGATGAAACCAACACGCGCGATCGCTTGCTCCACGTTGATGTCTACCTGCCATTCCTGATTCTATCTCGCCATTGAGATGCAGCTGGCTCCTTAGTAGCTGGGGAAGATTGCAAGACGCGTCCATCTAGCTTGGTAGCGACATCCTTCACGGATACCGAGGGCGGCTTCCCAGTCATATATAAAACCGCTGTAAATGCGCCAACTGTGTCGCGGCGAAAGCCCACTACATCGAAATTAACGGGCATTTCTTGGATTTGAGCGCCTAAGGAAAAACCCGTAGATGGCTGTGCAAAATTATTAACTTCAGAAAGCGCTTTGTATCCTAGCACTTTTACTCCAACTCCCTGGACTGATTGTACTGTCTGCGCCAGTTTTTTTATCTGTTGCTCAAAATCTGGTTGCCGCACTTTCTGGAGAGCAGCATCGAATTGACCTTGTTGAGCCTGATTTGATAGCATTCCCGTAAAGCCGATAACGACTTCCATCTTTTGCGGTTCTACAAAGGCGAAGAAGTTATTTAGCGGCAAATTCTCTTTGATAAGTAACTGCTTGAAAGGTTCTAACTGTCTAGCAATTTCCGCCTTCATCTCCGGTGAAATTTCCTGAAACCCAGATGGCAAGTCTTTGAGTGTGAGAGCAAGTTCCTTTGCTGTCGGTTGGGGTTGTTCAGAAGCGGGTTGCTTGATTTCGGTGGGCAAAGGTGCTGCTTGCAAGGGCGAAGCTGTAATCAGGGCGCTGGTCAAAATGGACAAAACAAAAGCAAGTTGTTTCACTTGTAGAAATTTCCTTTTTCCTCAGGGTTGGGTGAAAACGAGACACTCATTGGACAACCGTTCAGACTCAGGCGACTTGAAGTTACTGTGTGAAAGTGAAAATTATCAACTCAGTTGCCGAAATAGACATGATCTAGTCGTGAATAGCATAGATTTTGGAAAAAATTGTTCAATTGTCCAGTCTTTATGAAATGGGAGTGCCTCTAATAAGATAAACGAACATTTTCGAGTGTGGAGTAGCATCTATATGAATAAATCGCGAAACACTGCTACGATCCCGATAAAGTCTTAAAATATTGTTAATTTCTGCCTAACCTCTCCACTTTCAATCTACACGTACCACCCCGGAATTACATACTATGGCAATCGGCTACGTTGCGCTTGTACTTCATGCACACCTGCCCTTCGTTCGTCACCCAGAAAGTGACTATGTGCTGGAGGAAGAATGGCTTTATGAAGCCATCACCGAAACCTACATCCCTTTACTGAAAGTATTTGAAGGCTTAAAGCGAGACGGCGTAGACTTTAAAATCACAATGAGCATGACACCGCCCCTTGTGTCGATGCTCCGCGACCCCCTGCTACAAGAACGCTACGATGCCCACTTAACTCAACTAGAAGAACTTATACAACTCGAAGCGGAGCATAATGCCAACAACGGGCATATGCGCTATTTAGCTGAACATTACGCCACGGAGTTCAACGAAGCGCGTCAATTATGGGAACGCTACAAAGGTGATTTGGTAACAGCTTTTAAGCAGTTCCAAGACACTAACAACCTGGAAATTATAACATGCGGCGCGACTCACGGCTACCTGCCGCTGATGAAAATGTATCCGGAAGCTGTCTGGGCGCAGATTCAGGTAGCCTGCGAACACTACGAGCAAACTTTTGGACGCCGACCAAGAGGCATTTGGTTGCCAGAATGCGCTTACTATGAAGGTTTGGAGCGGATGCTGGCTGATGCAGGTTTGCGCTACTTCCTTACCGATGGGCATGGCATCCTTTACGCTCGTCCCCGTCCTCGCTTTGGTAGCTATGCCCCGATTTTTACAGAAACTGGTGTTGCTGTTTTTGGACGCGATCATGAATCTTCGCAGCAGGTATGGTCATCTGAGGTGGGCTATCCTGGTGCGGCTGAATACCGCGAATTTTACAAAGATTTGGGCTGGGAAGCTGAATATGAGTATATTAAGCCGTACATCATGCCCAACGGTCAGCGTAAAAACACGGGCGTCAAGTATCATAAAATTACTGGGCGCGGCTTAGGATTGTCAGATAAGGCACTTTATGACCCCTACTGGGCGCGGGAAAAGGCAGCAGAACACGCTGCCAACTTTATGTATAATCGCGAACGGCAAGCTGAGCATCTTTATGGGATAATGCAGCGTCCACCGATTATCGTTTCGCCTTACGATGCGGAGTTATTTGGTCATTGGTGGTATGAGGGACCTTGGTTCATTGATTATCTGTTCCGTAAGTCATGGTATGACCAAAAAACCTATGCAATGACACACTTGGCAGATTATTTAAAGGCAGAACCAACTCAGCAAGTTTGTCGTCCTTCGCAGTCGAGTTGGGGGTACAAGGGTTTCCACGAGTATTGGTTGAACGAAACGAATGCGTGGATTTACCCACATTTGCACAAAGCAACTGAGCGGATGATTGAGTTGGGGAGACTGGAACCGGCTGATGAGTTGCAGTGGAAAGCACTCAACCAAGCAGCGCGGGAACTGCTGTTGGCGCAATCTTCCGATTGGGCGTTTATTATGCGGACAGGAACGATGGTACCTTATGCAGTTAGAAGGACGCGATCGCACCTCATGCGCTTTAATAAGCTCTACGAAGATATTAAAATCGGCAAAGTTGACAGCGGTTGGTTAGAGAAAGTTGAGATGATGGACAATATATTCCCGGAAATCAACTATCGCGTCTATCGTCCTTTGGCATAATTTCGCATGAATCGCAGGCATCTTGCCTGCGCCACAAGACAGTGGTAGGGTGGGCGTTATGTGCCTACCTCCTAAGAAACACATCATCCAAAATCCAAAATCCCAAATCCAAAATGGTATTACTTAAGCCTCTGCTAGAACTTTACGGGTAGCGAATCGAACCCCTTGAAGATCAGACTTGTATGTTTTGTTGGAATAGCTTGCTTATCCGGATCGAAGCTGAGATTTGGTAGTCTTCTAAGTAATGTGGTGAAGCAAATAGTTAACTCCATGCGAGCTAAAACGGCTCCCAGACAAAAGTGAATGCCTGAACCAAACCCAAGGTGTTCGTTGGGCGATCGTGTAATATCGAAAACCTCCGGTGAGTCAAACTTCTGGGGGTCATGATTCGCCGCCCCAAGCCCCAGTGCGATGACGCTACCCGCCGTGATGTCCTTACCGCCAATCGTCAGGTCTTGTTTGGCAATCCGAAAGAAAAAAGGAACGGAGGTATCGAAACGGATCATTTCTTCGATAGCGGAATTGATCAGAGTCGGATTTTTTTTCAGTTTTTGCAGTTGGTCGGGATGATTCAGCAGTGTATTCACCCCATTGGAAATCTGGTCTGTGGTGGTCAACAGACCTGCATTTAAGATCATGATACATTGAGATGGGAGTTCCTCAAGATTAAATCCCTGCTCTTCGTAAGCCACGGTCAGCAGGCTAATCATGTCGGTTCCGGGTTGCCGACGCCGTTCTTCAATCAGTTGCCTGATGAGTGCAGAAAACTGTGTGGCTGCGAGGTCTGCATGAAGTGCAAATTCTTCAATATTTGAGCCGCCCAGTACGCCAAAAAATGTGCTAATATCCATTGCCCATTTGATGAAGTTGGCTCTGTCGGTTTCAGGCACGCCAAATATCTGAGTAAGAATGAGCGTTGGTAGTGGTACCGACAAATCGGATACAACATTCATGTAGCCGTGATTTTGAACGTTATCCAACAATTGATCGGTGGTGTTCTGGATAATGGATCGCCAGTTTTCCAAAGCACGTGTTGTAAATCCCTGATTGGCTAACTTCCGCAGTTGGGTGTGGTCAGGTGGATCTTTCTCAACGATCATTTTTGATATCAGATGAAGGAAATTCTGGATCTCTTTGAGATCCAAATTTCCTAACTGATTGATATACAACGCTGTGCGGTCTGAACTCAAACGCTCATCCCGTAAAGCCGCCTCAACATCTCTATAGTGTGTCAAAATCCAGTAGCCTTTAGACTCACAATAGTGAACGGGGTCTTCTTCACGCATCCGTTTGAAGAGTGGATAGGAATTGACCAAAGCGGATGGTGCAAACAGATCATACGTTTGATCCTTTGCGAATGCTGGCACATTGTTGTGTTGTGAATTCATTTGCTTAATCTCAATTAAGAGTGAACTAAAAAAAAGTTAGCTAGTCACGCGATCGCCTCATATCATGTCCGGTTAAAAACTTATCATTAAGGGGGCAGGGGGTAGGGGGAAAGAAAGTTTTAAGGTATTTTAACCGCTTCACCTCATTGGTAACAAGTCAAATGCAGTGAAACCCAACAAATGCTTAAAAACGTTCGGTTTCGTTCCTCAAACGCTCCTCGCTTCTCAGGAGCAAAGACGCTGTGCGAACAACGGAGGATACCTCCGCACGCGCTGGCTCCCCAACCTAGACAATTTTATTTTTTGAGCCTAACTGAACCGTATTGTCTTATAAAGTAGAAGTATCAAATAAGTCTCATAAACGCCGTTTTCACACTGGGCTTGTCCGGGTTTATTGGCGATCGCCCTACAGTAGCATCTGAATGTGTAATAAATTCTTGTTTAGATAACTCATTTTTTAAAACTCGAACTCTATTACGCAAATCTACCCATTGTTCATTAAACAATGGGTAGAAAAAAATTGACCATCCATTACAAGTGAATGAAGCCATTAATCTATAACTACGTCAGCCAGTAAATCATCTATTTCATCGCTCATGTCCTTAGTGTAAGAAACAAGTTGAGAAGGATTTTTCATAGCATCCTTCATCAGGAAGTCAAGAAAAAGGCTCATCATAATACCTTCAGTTTCATCAGCCTCATCAACATTATCGGTTTCTAATCGAACTAAAAACGTGTTCTCAGATAATACTTCAATGTAGCCAGAAGCATTAGCTAAATGGGGGTAGTCTTTAGAGAATGCGCGAGGTAAACGAAACCCATCTTGATTTCCTACTTTTGCATGAGTGATGGGATAACTTTTCCGATCCATTAAAGTAAGTAATTAACGTTCTAACAAATGTTATAAGATAATACAAAAAAAAGACAGGCATCTTGCCTGTCCTACTAAGTGATGATAAAGCCACGAATTTAGAAATTCATCTCAGCAGCTTGGACTTTTTCAACCTGCTTCTTCTTCAGCACCAACATAACTTGAGCCAACATCACCAGAGCGATGAATGCAATCAATCCTTTAATTCTGCCGGTATCTTGCAGAACGATTTCGCCATCATCTTGACCGAATCCACCGACGTTGGGGTTGCTGGTTAATGCGTCACCAGACTTCACTGCTTGACCTTCAGAAACAATCAGTTCTGGTCCTGCGGGAACGGTATCAGTCACCGTTTCACCAGCGTCGGTTTGGATGTTCACGGCGTATTTAACGTTACCGTCTTCATCTTCCTCTTTGGCAATCTTGCTAATTGTGCCATTGGCGGAAGCGCTGTAAACCGTGTTGTTGCTCTTTTCGCCAGTGGGGTAAACTTGTCCGCGTCCTCGGTTACCACCTACGTGAACTGAATATTTACCAAAGTGGATATTCTTGTCAGTTGCGGGGTTGGGAGAAAGAACTGGGAAGACGATTTCTTGATACTGTTCACCGGGTAGCGGTCCGATGATGACAATGTTTTCTTTGTCTTCGCCGTAGGGTTGGTAGAATAGACCCTCAATTTCTTCTTTCATGTCCTCAGGGATGCGTTCCTCAGGAGCAATCTTGAAGCCATCGGGCAGCATCAGCACAGCACCGACATTTAAGCCTGTTTTGGAACCATCAGCACCTACTTGCTGCACGTTGGTATCGTAGGGAATTTTCACAACGGCTTTAAATACGGTGTCAGGCAATACCGATTGGGGAATTTCTACTTCCGTAAGCTTCGCCGCTAGGTGACAGTTGGCGCAAACAATTCGCCCGGTTGCTTCGCGGGGAGTTTCGGGATAGGTTTGCTGTGCCCAAAATGGATAGGCAGCAGCTGATTGGGGAAGGGCTAGATCGCTGGTGAAGAAAAAGGTCACAGTAGCGATCGCTATCAGCAATGTTTTTACCATCGATGACGCACTGCGAGTCAACCTCGCTGTCATACAAGCTTTTCTCATCTCTATAAGGGCAACGATTCTCTGGATATTAGTCAATAGTCATTAGTCATTAGTCATTATCAAACGACAAAGGACTAATGACGAAATAATTAAGCCCACCAAGGTGCTTCATTGGTGCGGAAGTCGGTTTCAGTCCACTGAGTTAAGACAATTTTGTCGTCGTCTACTTTGGTATGGCTTAGAGCCAAAGACTTCGGTGCTGGACCTCGGACAACCTTACCAGTAGCATCATACTGGGAACCGTGACAGGGACACTTAAATTTGTTCTCAGCAACGTTCCAGGGGACGACACAACCTAAGTGAGTGCAGATGGCGTTAATGCCGTAATCAGCGATCGCCTCTTTGCTTTCTACCACAATATAGGTGGGGTCTCCTTTGAGTCCTTGAACTAAAGTGCGATCGCCGACATTATGGCTTTCTAAAAATTTAGCTACGCTAACGTTGTTACCCAACTCGTCTTTTGCCGTTGTTCCGCCACCAGCACCGCCACTAGCCGGGGGAATAAAATAGTTGACTACGGGATACAATGCTCCCAGAGCCACTCCGGTCACAGTTCCAAAAGTGAGCAGATTCATGAATTGACGACGCCCCATATCGGGCACGTCTGCTGATTCTGAAAATTGAGCCATAATCTCCGCGCTATGATTGTCTATTTTGTTAAGAATATTGACAAGAGTTCCCATAATCAAAGCAGCTCTTGTCTGCCTCGAAATGAATTGCGCCCAAAACGATGCCTTACTTTTCTCTTCAAAGATATTTCTAGCATCTTTTTAGGACATTACATTTCTTTATAGTCCTATCATACTTGAGTTACGGAACTTAACATCATAACTAAATGTAAAATATAATTGAAAAAGCTATGACCGGAATTGAATTACGTCAACTGTTGCTTGATAAGTGGGGACGCTCATACGATCTCCAGTTGCGGCGGACACAGGGTAAGATATTTCTGCAAGTAATGTGGAAATATCTAGAGCAAGTATCTTTTCCCTTGAGTGAGGCGGATTACCAAGAGCATCTCAATACTGTCGCTACTTATCTTGATGCCTTTGGTGGTACAATTCAAGTGCAAATATTTATTACTCAAACTCGCGAACGTCCGCGACTTGGTAAAGCAGTTAGCATTCCTTTAGATTTGGGTGAACGTGCTTCCGAATGGTTGATTGATTAGTTTATCATTCAAATCCCAAACATAACAAGGCAGAAAATCAAAGAATATTTCAAAGTATTCTTTTGCCCAAAGCTACATCTCTGTCTGGTTTAATTAATACTACTTCACCGTTATCTAACATTACGCCTAATACAAGAACTTCCGACATAAAATCAGCAATTTGTCGGGGAGGAAAATTCGTAACGGCTAATACTACCTTGTTAATTAAATCCTCTTTTTGATAAACTTTAGTAATTTGAGCGCTCGATTTTTTCATACCCAAATCACCAAAATCTATCCATAGTTTGTAAGCTGCTTTTCGCGCTTGGGGAAAATCTTCGACTTTAATAACTTTCCCTACACGAATTTCTACTTTCTCAAAGTCATCATAGGTTATTTGCGTCATTGGTGATTAGGAATTAGGGGTTAGGGAATAATTATTAATCCAAAATTTACAGCATTAAGTATTCATTAAACACCCAGTCCCCAGTCAAGAGTCCCTAGTACAACGTGGCGGAAATAAAGCTACCATTCAAAAAAGCCAGAAACCTTT
>CAXTNZ010000292.1:0-8085 GCA_964245695.1 uncultured bacterium
GGATACACCACTCCTGCTTTGGTGTAAAATCCAACTGCGATTAGCTGCCTGCTTAATCGCTTCTGCTGTCACCTTTGAGACATCCGCGCACAAAACTTCGGTTAGGGGAAAGTTGAAACAGTAGGTGCAAGCATGAATTGGATCATACTCCACTGCTACTAAGACATCAAAACCAGCTTGCTCAATACCTAAAGAAAATCCACCAGCACCAGCAAATAAATCCACCGCTACCGGTCGCCGATACTCAATTTGCGATTTGGGATTTTCGATTTTAGATTTACCCAATGCTTCATGCCCCCTGCCCCATAACCAATCTAAAATCTACGATCGCGCTGCTTTGGCACCATTTGTAAAATTTCTTCAGCAGCGCGATCGCATACTCCCACTTCTCCCAAATGTTGCCGCATTTCTCGATAATCAGCCAAAGTTTGCTCTTTTCGGCTAGGATTAAGCAGTAATTCCATTGCAGCTTGAGTCAGGTTTTCTGGCGTTGCTCGCTCTTGTAAAAACTCTGGTACAATTTGCTTCATCACCACTAAATTAGTTGGCGATGCGAAAGGTATAGAACCTTTGAGAATATTACGGGCAATCCAAGCTGTAACTGGATGCAGTCGATAAGCAACAACTTGCGGCACATTTAGCAACGAAAGTTCTAAATTGACTGTACCAGATTTAGTGATTGCTAAATCCGCAGCCGCCATAACTTCCTGTTGCTGACCAGATACTACAGTTGCCCGTAAATTATAACGCTGTATTGCTTTTTCTATATCTTCTCGGTATATTTCCAGAGATAAGGGAATCCAGAAATGAACCTCAGGTAATTTAGCTTGAATAGTTTGTGCAGCTTGAAAAATTACTGGTAAGAGATATTTTAGTTCTTGGCGACGAGAAGCAGGTAAAAGAGCGATCGCTATCTGTTCTGGGGCAATCCCCAACTTAGCACGAGCAGCTTCCCGGCTGGGAGCGCTTTGCATTCGGTCAACTAAAGGATGTCCTACCCAGCTAACTTTAGCGCCATTCTCTTGGTAGTAGCGGGCTTCCTCTGAGAAAATTGCCAAAAGCTTATCTGTGAAGCTGACAATTCGGGAAGTGTTACGCAAACTGACCGACCAAACCCACTCTTGGGGTGCAATGTAATACACCACTGGGACTTGCGGCATATGCTTTCGCATATAAGTGCCAATGCCCAGATTGGGTGTCATATAGTCAATTAATAGTACCAAATCTGGTGGATTTTGTTTCAGGTGAGCGATCGCTTGTCGTTGCACCTGGATAGTTGGCAAAATATAAGGCAACGATTCAAAAAGACCCATTGAGCCAATACTACTAGTATTACCCAGCAGATGTGCGCCCGCCGCCGCCATTTTTTCGCCACCCAGCGCCACAATTTCTAATTCCAACCCAGCCGCAACGACTTGACGTTGAAGTGCTGCAATTAGCAACGAACCTTGCAAATCGCCAGACACTTCACCGGTGCTGATAAATATTCGCATTATATAAACTTAGGAGTCAGTCAATAGTCAACGGTCAATCGTCAATCGTCAACAGTCAATGGTCAATCGTCAATAGTCCAAGTATCTTTGACTATGGACGAATTGACTATGGACTGCGGACTATGGACTCTTAACTCAACATTCATCACTTACGGCTGCTTTGCCCTTTCCAGGAATCAAGCCGCGTCTTCCAGGCATCTGAGATAATAGCAGAAAGCGGCGCAGATACTGCAACTGTTGTGTGTCCCCCAACAGTTCCAACTGTTCCAAAGCGTCTTTGAAAGTCAACTCAGAACGGTAGAGAAAGCGGAAAGCTTTTTTTAGGATTTGCAAGTCAGTAGAACTCATTCCAGAGCGTTTGAGTCCTACAAGGTTGAGGGTTCGTATCCGTGATGGATTGCCCTCCACCATCATATATGGCGGCACATCGCGGTCAATGCGAGTCATACCCCCTACCATTGCCAAGCCACCGATATGTACAAATTGATGGACACCTAAAACGCCGCTAAGTCGAGCGCAGGAATCAATGTGGACATGACCAGCCAAAGCCACAGAGTTGGCAATAATTGTAGAATCGGCAATGACGCAGTTATGACCTACATGGACATAAGCCATTAACAAGTTACCATTGCCGATGACAGTCGCTTCACCAGCGCCTGTAGCTCGGTTAATTGTGACATATTCCCGAATTTGGTTATTGTCGCCAATTTTAACCCAGCTAGGCTCGCCAGCGTATTTTAGATCCTGGGGTTCCATGCCAATGCAGGCTCCCGGAAAAATGTGATTTCGCGCCCCAATTTCCGTCAGTCCGTCTAGGACAACATGAGGGCTAATGATAGTTTCAGGACCTACTTTTACTTGCCCTCCAATAACCGCATAGGCACCGACTTGCACGCTCTGGTGGACTTGCGCGTTAGGATGAATTACAGCAGTTGGATGAATAAGAGTTTTCAAGGGTGCATCTCCAGAATAGTCTTGAGTGCTAAGTGTTTAAGAATTCAGTAGACGAAAGCGTCGGCGATCGCAAGTTATGTGTGAGGGCGTTTAAAATCAAGAAATTAAACAATGCGGTTGTAGCTTGTTTGATTTACTGATATCCTTTTTCAGGAATCAGTAAGGGCACCTTCGGGTCGCGCCCATACCACAAAAGCAAGTTTTTTAATTAGCAAGTGAAAACATCAGTTCGCCTTCAGCAGCGAGCTGACCGTCTACCTCGGCACGAGCCTGCATCTTACCGAAACGACGTTGTTTTACCCACAACAGTTCCACGGTCATTACTAGTTGATCACCTGGTACTACTTGGCGGCGAAACCGGACTTTATCGATACCAGCAAACAGGAAAAGTCCGCCTTCTAACTCTGGTAGTTGAGTTAGAACGATACCACCGACTTGTGCCATAGCTTCGACAATTAGCACTCCCGGCATAATTGGCTGACCGGGAAAATGTCCTTGAAACTGGGGTTCGTTAAAGGTGATGTTTTTTATGCCCACGGCGCGTTTTCCTGGCACGTAGTCGATAATTCGGTCTACAAGTGCAAAGGGATAGCGGTGGGGTAGGAGTTTGTGAATTTCTTCAATTGTAAAAATTGTTTTTGTCTCAGATGTGCTTGTTGTTTCATTTGAAGGTTGAGATTTGGTAGATGCAGATCCAGAATCGTTGATGGTATTAACTTCAGTGAGGATTGACATTGGCACGCTCGATTGATTTTCAATTTTGGTAGTAAGTAGGTGCCGATTTTAACTACCCTCAAGATTTTGGTTTTTAGCTTTTGGCGATCGCGCCAACTGCTGACAACTCTAAAATCTTTTGAGCAAGTTGAATATGTAAATTGTGGCTGGCTTTATAAGCCAAGAAATGAGCACTAGGTAATAAATTGCCTAGTAAACTTAAATCTCCTACTAAATCCAAGATTTTATGACGTACTGGCTCATTTGGAAATCTTAATGGTGGATTTAGCCAACCTTCGGGTCCACAAACAAGGGCATTTTCTAAGCTTCCACCTTTGATTAACCCTGATTTTTGCAGGTATTCAATTTGATGCAGTAAACCAAAAGTACGGGCAGGGGCAATATCCTCAACGAAGCTGGCAGAAGCATTTGTGATATCTGAGCTTGGCGACCAACTGTGCCATTGATTACCAATAGCGGGCAGGTCAAAGTCAATTCCGTAGGTAAAACGAGTTTCTGGGGCTGGGATAGCACAGACAAAGGCATCGTCTTGACGTACCCAAATTGGTTTAGTTATCAGCGGAGGAATTTCGCTGTCAGTGACAGCTTGTGAGACTAAGCCAACAGAAGCGATCGCTTGTGCCCACACCTCAGCCGAACCATCTAAAAGTGGTACTTCCGCCCCATCAATCTCAATCCGGGCGTTATCCACCCCCATCGCCGACAAAGATGCTAATAAATGCTCTACAGTGCGAACGCACGCCACCCCTTTACCCAACTGAGTCGAGAGAACAGTCTCATTAACTGCCGCAACTTGCGCCGGAATTATTGGTAAGTCTGGCAAATCCACCCGCATAAAGTAGCGCCCACTACCCGCCTCTGCTGGTAGTATTCGTACCTCGGTCTTCTCACCACTATGTAGTCCGACTCCTGTTTGGGTGATTGTCGCAGCTATTGTATGTTGTTCCATATAGTCCATTAGTCCACAGTCAATGGTCAAAAGTTCAGTAGTCCACAGTCAATGGTCAAAAGTTCAGTAAATTAATTAACTTTGACGACTCTTGAACAGACACCTTCCTCAAACTCCTCCACCCCCGCACAGAAGTGTCCTCCTCTTGACTCTTGACTCTTGACTCCTTAAAACCTTTCCCCAATACCAAAATTGATCCGGCTGTCACCATCATCGTTGATGCCGTAGTCAACGCGAATAGGTCCTAGTGGGGACTGTACGCGCACACCGAGACCGTAGCCATAGCCAGTACCGCTTTTGTTCAGCAATTCTGCTGACCTAGTGCTGCTTCCCAGATCACTACCGACATCAAAAAATAGTGCGCCACTGACTACCGAGAAAACGGGGAAGCGATATTCAAGTGATGCTTGCACATAACTGCGTCCACTGCCTAATTGCCCTTCTTCATAGCCCCGAACCGAGTTGCTACCACCAAGGGTAAAGGCTTCGTAGGGAGGTAAGTCACCGAGGACAGTTCCGCCTTGAAGGTTAAAAGCGAGGGTTTGTGGTCCTTTGTTAAAGTTAGTAAACTTGACGGGCAAATATTGGCTGTAGCTACCCCGGAACCTGGTGAGGAAAATGTTGCCTAATCCTACTGGTACCGACTGATCAACCCCCAAGCGGAGAAAAGAACCGCTGGTAGGCTGCAAGGAGTTGTTACGGCGATCGCGTGCTGCTCCTAATTGCAATAGCAGCAAGTCGTCTCTACCTTCCCCAGATTGACTTAGTTCTAGTTCATTGTTTGTATTCTCGACTCGTCCTAACCTTCTGACATCGCCATCGGAATCAGTAATAGAGATTCTTTGATACTGCAAACCAGCTGAAGCCGTCCATTCCGAATTTTGGAAGGGATTATTGGACAAGGGACGGGTGAAGGTGACACCGCCACCCAGACGAATAACACGCGGGCGATCGCCGTCATCATTTGGTTTTGCGGGGTTAAAAGTCTCAATATTGTTATCTTTGCCATCAAAAATCAAGGAAATTGATCGACGGCGGAAAATATTTGCTGTGTAAGAAGTCCGGTAGGGGTCGCCGCCAATCCAAGGATCTGTAAACCGCAGGTCAAACAGTAAATCCCGCTGTCCCACCTGTAATTCTGCTCCCAGTTTTTGGTTTCTGCCGTTCAGGTTTTGCTGCTGATAGCTAATGGTACCAAACAGCCCGCTAGCAGAACTAATCCCTGCCCCTGCTGCTATAGAACCACTGTTACGTTCAGCCACATTCACCACTACATTTACTTTACTGGGGTCAGTACCGGGGTCAAGGGAAACATTTATATCTTCAAATAGTCCCAGTCCAAATACCCGTTGTAAGTCTTTTTGCACGACGTTGCGGTTGAAGACTTGTCCTGGCTTCAACTGCAATTCTCGCTTAACGATATAGTCCTGCGTTCGACCCCGGATTGGTCGTCCTTTATCGTCTGTATCCTGACCGTCTTTATTGCGGAATCTAACGCGAATATTTTCCACAACCCCTTCTGCTACTTGTAGGGTGACAACTCCGTTTTCCGCTACTTGCGGCGCACCCACCACGTTTGCTAGTACGTAACCTTGGTCTTGATACCGCTTGGTTAACGTCTTGATGCCTTCCTGCAAGGTACGCAGGTTAAGGATGCTGCCATATTGGTCTTTAAATATTTCATCAACAGCGCCTTCAGGTAGTACGGAACGAACATTTGTGCCAGCATTTGCTTGCACTTGCACCTTAGTGAGGACGGGGTTGGGCTGCACTACGAAGCTGACGCGCACACCCAAGGGAGTATCTTCTGGCACTGCTTGGACATTGGAGAAGAAGCCTGTACCAAAGATGGCGTTAATATCTTCTTGTAGCTGAGAGCGGGTTGTTGTCCTTCCTGGTTGAGTGCGAATCGCTCTGTAAACTTGGTTTTCCAGTTCCGGTAATAGTTGCCCTGTCTGACTTCTAACCAATACCTCTGATACCAACACGCGGGGTTCCGTCGCTTCTGAGGCTGGGTTTTGTTGAAAATTTTCTGGAGGCGTTGGGTTTGTAGGTTGGGGCGCTGGCTGGTTGAGATCCCCAGATGGAGGAGCCTGGGTGGGCACCCCAGATGGCGCTGGTTGTTGATTTTGAAGCGGCGCTGGCTGGTTGAGATCCCCAGATGGAGGAGCCTGGGTGGGCACCCCAGATGGCGCTGGTTGTTGATTTTGAAGCGGCGCTGGCTGGTTGAGATCCTGACTTGGAGCCTGAGTTGGAGCCTGAGGAAGCGGCGCTTGTTGTTGATTGTCAGGAGGCGGATTGTCTGGAACAGTATTTGGCTTGGGAGTATTGGGGGTTAGCGACGGGTTTTGTGCAGTTGTTGGTGTATTAGAGGACGGCAATATTACCACTGGTTTCCCCGTCGCTGCTGGCTTCTGGGCTGATAAGATAACAACACCTGGCTGGTTTTTGCGGGTTTGCAGATCCATACTTGAGGTAGAGCGAGGTTCTACTCTCAAAGCCGCTGCACCTGGGGTGTTTGCATTCTGATTAACTAGATTTTGACCGATGTCCTTTTCCAGCTCCTGATTTGTCGCTGATTTTAAAACTACTGGCTTCTGTTTTGAACTATTAGCAGTTTGTGCATTTGCACTTAGGGAGCTGCCCAAAGGGGCTGCAATTGTCAACGCTGCCACCAATAAGGGAGATAAACGCATTTTATTCACATTCCTCTTCACGTCCACACACCATCACAACGAAATCTTGCTCTTATGCAAAAGGTAAAAGTAAAAACATAATTTTTTCTTTTGTCTTTTTACTTTACAAGGCTAAAGCCAAAAGGCAAAAGTCAAAAAGAATTCTTTGTTTTTCCTTTTTACTAAAGGGATTAGGGATTGGTAATTGGTAATTGGTATTGTTTCTCCCAGTTCCCAGTCCCCAGTCCCCAATCCCCAGTTTCCTTCATTTTTTACTTTCTACTGCTTTTAGCACTCGTTGTAAAACCTCCTGGTAGGCATTCTCTACATTCCCTAAGTCCCTGCGGAAGCGGTCTTTGTCCATTACCCGGCGGTCGGGGTCGTCAACGGAAGTGTCCCACAAACGGCAGGTGTCGGGGCTAATTTCATCTGCCAGGAGCAATTGCTGTTGTGAGTCCACACCAAACTCTAGTTTGAAGTCTACTAGTGTAATTTCACACCGCTCCCAAAAGCCACGGAGAAACTCGTTGATTTGCAATGATAGATGCGTAATTGTCTCAATTTGTTCCGGAGTTGCTAGTTCTAATAGGCGCAGGCGATCGCTCGTCAACAAAGGATCTCCTAAATCATCACTTTTGTAATAAAACTCTACCAAAGGTTGTTTGAGAACAGTTCCCAGTGGCAATCCTGTTTGCTGACACAGACTTCCGGCGGCAATGTTTCTCACAACTACTTCTAAAGGCACAATCTTCACCGCTTTTACCCGCATTTGATTCGGAGCTGGGCTGTCAATAAAGTGTGTCTTAATCCCTTGCTTTTCCAATTCTTGAAATAATTTACTGGAAATGCTACAATTAATGGTTCCCTTTCCAATAATACTACCCCGCTTTTGGGCATTAAAGGCAGTGGCATCGTCTTTGAAATCAGCTAATAAAACTTCTGAATCTTCCGTGGAGTAGAGGATTTTAGCTTTGCCTTCGTATATTTTAGAATTAACACTCATGATGGCAGGTAAAGTTGTTTTAGGCGATGGGCAGCTTTGATGCGTTCGGGCTTAACCATTTTATCTTTAGTCATTAGTCAGTGGTAAGAGGAAAAGAATAAACAACTAGTAAAAGATGATTGACGAAGGACAATTTTTTTAAGCCAATAAGAAAAGTGGAATAGTATATTTTTTGACACTTAAAAATGGTATTTTTACATCAAAGTAGAAGAATTTTTCATCAGTTAACTTAAATAGGTTAAGAAAAAGTAAATAGTATAAATTAATACATATGTC
>CAXTNZ010000293.1:0-8062 GCA_964245695.1 uncultured bacterium
CTTTTATGACTTTTTATCTTCTGTTAAAATTAAAAACTTTGTGTAATCTTATATACTAAGAAATATTACATATCTATAAATACCAATTTTTTATTAACCAAAAAATTTTGATTATTTGTAGTATCATAGTTAACATCTACTATTTGGCTGAATATTTCGCGTCTTCAGCTAATTACTAGAGTGCTTGAGACTTAGCAACAATTCGCGAATTTGGCACTCATAATTCTTCAGGGTAACTGTTGACACAATACAATGCGAGAACGTGCTTTCAGAAATTATGAAGATATTGCCTTTTTCTCAGACAGTTGGCGCTGCATTTGGGTACACAGCATTGCTGACTCAATCATTACCTAACTCACTACCCCAAAGAGTTTACAATTGTTTTTGCTCAAGTGCTTGAAACTTGATTCGTAGCAATCCAACTCCAGTCTTACTCCCGACAATATAATACCAGGGTTAAATTACCTCTGCATAAATCATCTGCGATTACACCTTAGTTATGACAAAAAACAACACAGTCTGAACAACCCTTTAAACTTGTATTAAGCAGCGAGAATTAAATATTTCCAAATATTGCTTTTGTTTTAAGGAGCGTCATTAATTTTGAGCTTTTGTTTAGAGTGTTTCCTCAAGTGTCAAAGCCGACTTATCAGCAACGCAAAAGCTTCTGCGTGCGCGTATACAGCTTAGCTAGTGAAGTTGCTAGGGTAAGCAAATACGTTCATAGCATCGCGCTATTTTAGCAATATTATTCCAAAATAATATTAACCGAAACTAGTGTTTTATAGCAGTTTTTAATTCGTTAGAAAACAAGTTAGCTATAGGGGCGTGGTTTGTAGTTTATGCTCAGAAAAAGCGCTGGAAAAAATTTGTTAATTTCCTAAAAACTTAAATCGTAAGGCGAAATTTAACGATTTATTATTAGTCAAAACTTGAGTATTACTTACATGGGCACAATTCTGATTGTCGAAGATTCCCAGAACGAATTGGAACTAATGAGCCATTTTCTTAGAGATAGTGGTTACAAGATTCTTAAAGCCACTGATGGTAAAGAGGCTTTTGAAATAGCCTTATAATCAAAACTAAATTTGATAATTACTGATGTTGTAATGCCGCAAATGAGCGGTTTTGAATTGTGTCGCTACCTCAAAAGAAATCCAGCTACTCAAAAAGTCCCAATTGTGATTTGCAGTTCCAAAAATAACGAAATTGACCGCTTGTGGGGCATGAGGCAAGGTGCTGATGCCTATATAACTAAATTCTACACCCGCGAACATCTGCTGCATATCATTAAATTGTTAACGGAGGGAATTTAAATATGACCATAAATAGTTGAAAAAATATACTTTCCTGACAACAACATAACCCTGGTAAATTGAAAGATGAAGAAAAAAATCTGTTGCGTAAAAAATAGTGATTGTCAAGACCAGAAATTGTTAGCCTCGTCTGTAAAACAAAGTTTGAGCAATTATAGAAGTAGTTCGTATTCCTCAATCAAAGGTGTAATTTCAGCGATGAAGCGCATAAACTTACACAGCAAAGCGATTATTTTCATCGTCGCTCTTGGCACGCTACCAGTATTAGGAATTGGGGCGTTTGCCTATTACGTTGCAAACGAATCGGCAAGAAAGGAAATCATCTACACTAAACAAGATAAAGCGAATTTCTTGAGCCAAAGTATAAACCGTTTCATGGAAATACGGTATAAAGATATTCAGATACTCGCCAATATGACATTTTTGCAAAATCGCCAATTAAGGGAAACTATAACTCCCGAACAGATGCAAGCACGCCTAAATAATTATTTAAATATAGAAAATAGCTATGAAAGCATTGCTGTGTTTGATATCAATGGTAATTTGATTGCCGAATCAAAAGGACTATCGATTCCTAACCAAAAAAACGAGGAATATTTTCAAGCAGTACTCAAAACCAACACACCTTACATTAGTCAACCCTTAAGCAAAAAAAGCGGAGAGAAGGCTGAGATTTACGTAGCTGCTCCTGTCACAGATAGCGAGACGAATCAAACCATCTATATTATCCGCACAGTCATGCCTGTGAAGTCTTTAGAAAAAGCATTAAACACACCTCAAATTAGTCAGGATGATTACGAGCTGGTAGATGCTTCCGGAAAAGTTTTCCTGTGTAGGACAAATAAAGACGTGGGTAAAGATATTAAAGAACTCATTCCTCAGTGGGAGCAAATGCAAGCAGAAAATAAAGTAACTACTCGCATATTGTTTAACAAAAAGGAGAATATTGAGGAATTAGTAACCTACGTGCCTTGGCAAACAGTAGAAGGTTTGCCTCCTTTGAAATGGAAATTACTTCTGAGTACCGATACAGCAATTGCATTTGATGCGTCAAGAAGATTATTGCTGATATTGGGGATTGGAACGCTCGCCACGACATTACTAGCAGGTGCGATCGCGTCAATTATTGCTAAGCGTCTGACACTACCAATTCGCATTGCTACTATGGCAGTGCAAAAATTGGGTCAAGGCAATCTTGATACCCGGATCACGATAAAAGGTAAAGACGAACTTGCTAGTTTGGTTTCTAATATTAACCAGATGGCAGAAAAACTGCAAGACTTGCTACGCAAACAAACAGATGAAGCCGAGCAATTAAAGTTGTTCACAAACGCTTTGATATCGATTCGTCAGTCTCTTTATTCTGAGGATTTGTTCAACATAGCAGTGACAGAAGCTCGAAAAGCACTAAAAGCGGATCGAGTAGTCATCTATCACTTCAACGAGCGCGGCGCCGGACAAGTTATAGCCGAATCTGTTGCTCCTGGTTTGCCTCAAGCTCTAGGGGAGATAATTGAAGATGCCTCTATTAATCGAGAACTCACAGAAATCTACAGAAATCGTGTTTTTGCTGCCAATAACGTCTTTATGGCAGGCTTTGCTCCTGAACATTTGAGGTGGTTGGAAAGACTGCAAATAAAAGCAAATTTGGTTACGCCAATTCTCAAAGAGAATCAATTATTCGGCTTCTTGATTGCTGATCACTGCCAGGAACCTCATGTTTGGCAACCCTATGAAATTAATTTCTTAAGGCAATTGGCAGATCAAGTCGGACTCACCTTAGAACGCGTGAGTTTACTAGAAGCAACACGCGCACTGAAAGACCTTGCCATTCATTTGTGTGAAACTCTGTTCACGCAAGATATCTACGATTTAGCGGTTGAAGATATTCGACAAGCTTTGAAAGCAGATAGAGCAGTTATTTATAAATTCGATGAGAATTTAAACGGAAAAATAATTGCTGAATCAGTAGTTGCCGAGTTTCCTAAAGCTTTAGGGGCAGATATTCATGACCCTTGTTTCCCAAATTATATTGAAAAGTATCAACAAGGTCGTGTCGTAGCAACCAACAACATTTACCATGCTGGTCTGACAAAATGTCACATCGAACAACTTGAACCATTCGCAGTCAAAGCTAATTTGGTAGCACCAATTCTACTAGGTGATAAAGTGCTAGGCTTATTAATTGCTCATCAGTGTTCCCAACCGCGTGTGTGGCAACAGTCCGAAATCGATTTGTTTGAGCAATTCGCCAGAATTCTTGGTCTGAGTTTAGACCGAGCCAATCTTTTAGAGCAAACGGAAAAAGGACGCGAAGTAGCAGAAAGATTTTCCGAACAGCAACGTCAACAAAAAGAACAACTACAACTGCAACTGCATGAACTGCTTGTTGATATTGAAGGAGCATCGAGAGGGGACTTGACAGTGCGTGCTGAAGTTACTTCTGGGGAAATAGGCATCGTCGCTGACTTTTTCAACTCTATTGTCGAAAGTTTGCGGGATATTGTCACCCAAGTAAAACTTGCCTCTAGCCAGGTGAATGAAGCGATCGCCGAAAATTCAGGAGCGATTGATCAAGTTGCAATTGAAGCACTCAAACAAGCAGAGGAAATAAGCCACAGTTTAGATTCCGTTGAGCAAATGAGGCTTTCGATTCAAGAGGTGGCAAAAATTGCCAATCTTGCCACAGAAGTTACCCGTAATGCCTCTCAAACTGCGGAAATTGGCGGCGCAGCAATGGATCACACAGTAGAAAATATCTTGAGTCTGCGAGCGACTATAGGAGAAACTGCTAAAAAAGTCAAGCGTCTTGGGGAATCTTCGCAACAAATTTCTCATGTGGCATCATTGATTAACCAGATTGCCATGCAAACCAACTTGTTAGCCATTAACACGGGTATTGAAGCGGCGCGTGCTGGTGAAGCAGGTCAAGGTTTTAGTCTGATTGCCGAAGAAGTTGCCGCACTAGCAGGTCAGTGTACGTTAGCAACTATTGAAATTGAAGGATTTGTCGCCAATATCCAATTTGAAACCACCCAAGTGGTCAAAGCTATGGAATTGGGAACCGCACAGGTGGTTGAAGGAACACATCTTGTTGTGCATACCAAGCAAAGTTTGAGTCAAATTCTCAATATATCTCAACAAATTGATGAATTGGTGCAGTCGATTTCTGCCGCGACAGTAACTCAAGTGCAAACGTCTACAGAAGTCACCAATCTCATGAAAGAAATTGCCAAAGTATCGGAAATGACCAGCAATTCATCTCACCAAGTTTCCCTTTCTTTGCAAACAACAGTAGATATTTCTCAGAAGCTACAAGCTAGTGTCGGTACATTCAAAATAGATTAAGCTTTACAAGTAGGGATGAATTTCGGGGTTTCATTAAAGTTATCCACCATTGGTCAACTGTATCAAAAATATAGACATTTATCGCATAGACGAAGCGATCACTTTCGCGGCTTATTGAGAATATTGGCAATAATCCTGTATCCTCAATCTGCGAAAACGTAATGGTAGACCAATGCTTGGGCAGGTTTTTCCCAAGGGTGAAGATTTTATTTTTCTCTTCGGGAAGTAACAAAACATGGATTAAGATCGGTTTCTATCATGGGTTCTACCGCTCCCTTTTAGTCTAAATTCCAGGCGAATATTGATTTGAGCATATGTTCCCAATGAATACCTTTCCTATTCTTAGATACAGGTTTTTCTATCCACTACAGCCGCTATCGCTATTAACTCAAATAACCAGTGAGTCTGCTACTGGTTGCTTGCAACTATTTAGTGCTTCAGATTCTTGGTCAATCTATCTAGAAGAGGGTAGACTAACTTACGCTTGCTATTTAGATGAGATGTTTGAGCCGCTTTACAGAAACTTGCAGCGCTTGAGTCAAGCTCCTACTCTACCTAGTGAAATTAATCAATACTTGCGCGCGATATTTGAAAATTGTATTGATGAGAACCCAAAAACACCGCGTCCAGATTATGTGGCTCTTTGTTGGTTGGTCAACCATAAATATATTAGTCCCGAACAAGCATGTATCCTAATAAAAGAATTGGCATTAGAAGTCCTGGAGTCATTTCTTACCTTAGAAGAGGGTAGTTATGAATTTACTCGCAATAGCTTTCTGGATACTATGCCAAAGTTCTGTCATCTGGATGTCAGCTTACTAGTCGAACAGTGTCAAAAACCCTCGCAAAAACCGGAAAATATCGAATCAGCATCCCAAATATTGGGCTTTCCAGTTTTACGCGAAACTAAGCCAAAACCTAAAACAAAAACTGAGCAAGAATCGCCCAAACAAATTAATATTAATCAGGAGAATAATAGATATCAGCCTCAGAAAAAGCAACATACAGAAAAACACTTCTACACAATCGTCTGTATTGACGACAGTCAAACAGTATTGAATACTATTGAAAATTTTTTAGACGAGCAAATATTTTCGTTTGTCGGAGTTAACGACCCATTGAAAGCTTTAATAAAAATTATCCGTAGCAAACCGGACTTAATTTTACTAGACATTGAAATGCCGAATATAAATGGTTATGAATTATGTTCCTTATTGCGTAAACATTCATCATTAAAAAATACACCAATCATTATGGTAACAGGAAGAACAGGTTTTATAGATAGAGCCAAGGCAAAAATGGTCAGAGCATCAGGCTATTTGACTAAGCCTTTTACACAAATTGATTTATTGAAAATAGTGTTTCAAAACCTTGATTAATTGACCAATATTGCTACTTATAAACTCCCCAATCATTTATGCTGGCTGTCAAGTAGAGGAATAATTCCTCTGTCTTTTGACTTAATTAACTTTAAGCTCATCCCGCGTGTGGAATGGGCACTTCCCGCATCGCCCTTTTGTAAGATTATGGGTAATGGAACGAAGACTAATGTGTTGCTTGCTACCTCAATTCTTCATCCCTGTGGTAGCAATACCCCGGATAAACTGACGCTGACCAATGAGAAATAGTATCATTACTGGCACAGTTGCGATCGTCACCGCCGCCATCATCAAGGGCCAATTATTCGTAAATTGCTCTTGAAACTCAGCCAACGCCAGTTGCACCGTTCTTAATTCTGGGCGCGTCGTAAAAACTAAAGGCTTAAACAAATCGTTCCATTCACCAATAAAGGTGAACAGAAACAGCGTCACCAAAGCGGGACGCGCTAATGGTAACATTACCCGCCACAAAATTTCTAGCCGATTCGCTCCATCTATCGCGGCTGCTTCTTCCAACTCTACAGGAATTGTTTGGAAATATTGACGTAACAAGAAAATGCCAAAGCCGTTAACCGCAGTTGGTAAAATTAGCGCCCCGTAAGTATTTATCAGGTGTCCCCACTTCAAAACCAAAAAGATAGGAATCACCAACAACTGAAAGGGAATCACCAATGTTGCCAAGACAATTAGCAGCAATGCTTGCCTACCCCGAAATTTTAATCGTGCTAGGGCGTAACCTGCCAATGCTGAAGTCACAATTTGAAATGCCGTCACAGCTACCGCCACCAAGGTAGAATTAGCAAACGCAAGTAAAAATTTACCTCGTTGCCAAGCCTCGCGGTAATTAGCGACATACCACTTATTCGGCAAAATTTCCACAGATGCACCAGGAGGTGCAAAGGAGGTGAGGAAGACAATCAGCAGTGGCAGGAGAACTATAAATGCCCCCAGCAGCAGCACTCCCAGGCTTAGAAAATCGCTATATTTGTAAATCCAGCTTGGTTTAGACATGAATTGTCACTCTAAAGCATTTATTTTTCTACCACTAGAGCATCGCGCCGGGAAACCGCTAATCTATAACATAGTAAGTTATTAAGTTAAATTAAATCATGTGAACTTTACCCTAAAATATAGGGTCTACTCAATTCTAGTATCAGTTGATTCACATCCATAGGAGCGTTCATCGAATGCCGCAGCTTGCAGCCGAATCGGAAATTGATTTTCAAAGCGAAATTTACAAAGATGCTTACAGCCGCATTAATGCAATTGTCATTGAAGGGGAACAGGAGGCATACGAAAATTACATCAAACTGGCTGAACTGCTGCCAGAAAATAAGGATGAACTAATTCGCCTATCCAAAATGGAAAGTCGCCACAAGAAGGGATTTGAAGCTTGTGGACGCAATCTCCAGGTGACACCGGATCTGCAATTTGCGCGGGAGTTTTTCGCAGGATTGCACCAAAATTTCCAAGTTGCAGCCGCAGAAGGTAACGTAGTCAGTTGTTTGCTGATTCAATCTTTGATTATTGAATGTTTTGCGATCGCTGCCTACAACATCTACATTCCCGTTGCCGATGATTTTGCCCGCAAAATCACCGAAGGCGTGGTAAAAGATGAGTATAGCCACCTCAACTTTGGTGAAGTTTGGTTAAAAGAACACTTTGCCGAATCCAAAGCCGAACTCGAACAAGCAAATCGCCAAAACCTCCCTATAGTCTGGAGAATGCTTAACTCTGTGGAGAAAGATGCCCACACCTTGGCAATGGAAAAAGAAGCTTTGGTGGAAGACTTCATGATTCAATACGGAGAAGCTTTAAGTAACATCGGTTTTACCACCCGCGACATTATGCGTATGTCAGCCTACGGACTCACAGCCGCCTAATTATTGATGAGAGGACAAGGGGACTTGGGGGAGATGGGGAAGTAGGGGACGAGGAAAAATTTGCTTCCCCATCTTCCCACCGCCCCCTGGGCCCCCGGGAGCCGGCGCGTGCGCCGGGCCCCGGCGGGGGCCCGCG
>CAXTNZ010000294.1:0-8061 GCA_964245695.1 uncultured bacterium
ACATTACTATTAGCAGGGGACATCGACGGCACGAAAACGATTTTGCGACTGGTGGAGGAATCATCATCAGAGTTACATACTATTTCTGAAGAACGTTACCGTAGTGGTGATTTTCCTGATTTAGTGCCGATGGTGCAGCAGTTTTTGGCTTCATCGAACACACCAATACCGCAAAAGGCTTGTTTTGCGATCGCAGGTCCAGTAGTCAACAATACCGCCAAGTTGACCAATTTAGCTTGGTACTTGGATACCCAACGTCTAGAACAAGAACTGGGTATCGCCTGCATTTCCCTAATCAACGATTTTGCCGCCATTGGCTATGGTATTTTCGGTTTAAACAAAGAAGACTTGCACACTTTGCAAGCTGGTAAATTCCAACCCGAAGCCCCGAAAGCCATCATCGGTGCTGGTACTGGTTTAGGACAAGGATTTTTAATTAAGCAGGGACAAGATTATCAAGTCTTTCCCTCAGAAGGTGGACACGCCGACTTTCCCCCCCGTACTGAGTTAGAGTTTCAGTTGTTGAAATACCTGCTAGACAAACATGATATCCAGCGGGTTTCTGTGGAAAGGGTAGTTTCTGGTCTGGGAATTGTCGCAATTTACCAGTTTTTGCGCGATCGCAAAATACACCGTGAATCACCAGAAATCGCCGAAGTTGTGAAAACCTGGGAACAAGAGGCAGGACGGCAAGAAAAAAGTGTTGATCCAGCTGCGGCTATTGGTAATGCTGCACTTCAAGGAAGCGATCGCCTATCAGAACAAACCATGCAAATATTTGTCGAAGCTTACGGTGCAGAAGCTGGCAATCTTGCTCTCAAACTCCTCCCACATGGCGGATTATACGTTGCCGGTGGCATTGCTACCAAAATTCTCCCTTTACTCCAAGAGGGTAGATTTATGTTGAATTTCACTCAAAAAGGCAGGATGCGGAGCATTCTCGAAGAGATACCAGTGTATATTGTCCTCAATTCACAAGTAGGGCTAATTGGTGCTGCAAAGCACGCTGCTGGGTTATAACAAACAGCATCAAAAGTATTTAGTTAAAAGCATTACAGGATATTTAAATTCCTTTAATGTAGTGTTGAAACACCGCCTTGGACTTAAGTCCAAGGCTAATAGCTTAAGTCAGTTGAAACTGACTAAACATAAAGCTTTGGGTGATTAGTACTATAAATTAATGGGTTGCTATAATTTATGAGCGAACTACAGACAAAATTACCAACTGATATTTGGGTTGCAGCCACTTGGGATGAATATATTCAAGCAATTGAAAATCCAGCATATGCAAAAGCCAAGGGCTACTACCACAATGGACAAATGAGGATTGAAATGCCACCAGTTGGGAATGACCACGCCAGCGATCATACGATTATTATCTTTGCTGTTAACTTGTTTGCCAGCATTAAAGGCATTGCTTTGAATGGTAAGGATAACTGTACCTACCGAAAAACAGGCTTTAACGAGGCTCAACCAGATGCATCTTACTACATTGGAGAAAACGCTGATGTCATTCCTTATGGAACTTCGATTATTAGTCTAGATATATATCCACCGCCAACTTTAGCAATAGAAGTAGCGAATACTTCACTTGCTGACGATAAAGGTGAAAAACGACTGTTGTATGAAGATTTAGGCGTGGCAGAATACTGGATTGTGGATGTGCAAAATGTCCAAGTGATTGCTTTTGCTATAGAAAATGGTGGTAGTCGGCGGATTACGCAATCTCAGGTATTACCTGGATTAGAAATTTCCTTACTAAATGATGCTTTACGGCGTACTCGTCAGATGAATCAAGCTCAAGTCGGTGCTTGGTTATTAACTCAATTTCAAGCTTAATTACTTGAAAATCAAATCCAAGCGCTGCTGAGATGCTTTCAGTGCTTCTTTTGGCGAACTTTTACCCAACAATACAGATTCTAGCGCTCGACCTAAATTTTCGGAAACTCGGTTGTAACCGGAAAAAATGGGACGCGATCGCCCATACTTTGCCTGTTCTAAAAACACCTTCGCCGCTGGTTGTTCTTTGACAAATTCCTGATATTTCCCACTTTGGCGTGACTTCAAATTCACGGGCAAATAGCCAGTTTCCATCGCCCATTCTGTCTGAAATTCCTCACTCAAAACATACTCGATAAACTTAAACGCTGCTTTTTCTCGTTCTAGTGTAGTTTGAAAAACAAACAGATTCTCACCCCCAACGCTGGTAGCAGGTCGTTCCCCAACCGGAATGGGAAAAACGTCAAAATCGACACCTGTCGCCTTAAATTGCCCTAAAGTCCAGGGACCAGTGAATTGCATCGCCACTTTACCAGCAAGCAAGGCATCTGTCTCAAAACCCCGTTCCGGACCCGATAAAATCGCCGAACCGTCAGTAATTAGATCGCGCCAAAATTGCAAAGCAGCGATCGCGCCTTTATTCTCCCTCAAGTCAATCCCCGCCGGATTCTGTGAATCACCACCCACCAACTCGCCGCCGCCACTCCACATAAACGGCAACCAGATAAATACGGTAAATTCACCCTTTCCTAATGGTAAAAATATACCATGTTGGTCTATCTTTTTGTCGCCATTGATATCGCGAGTTAATTTCTTCGCAACTTGCCGCAACTCTTGCCAATTGCGGGGTAATTGAGTAATACCCGCCGCCTTGAATAAACTAGGACGGTAAAAAACACCGACATTATTCGTAGCAAAAGGCACTGACCAAATCTTTCCCTTAAGTTCCATTGATTCAAACAAAGCCGGGTCAATTTCGCCTTTCACTGGTGAGGTTTCCAGCATGTCATCCAGAGGTAAAAGCGCATCCAGTTCGACTAATTGACCGGCAATCGTCGGATTATACCATAATAAATCGGGGGGCGCATTTCCTACCACCGCTGCCAAAATCTTCGGCATTTGCTGATCTGGTTGTCCCACATAAAGCGAATCTACCTGAATATCCGGGTGACTTTGATTAAATTTATCTACAAGCTTTTGCAACACATCCCGATTTGGCGGCGGATTTACTCCTTGCCATAGTGTCACATGAATCGCTTTCCCCTGACTCAGGTTTCCCGAATTAGCTTGACATCCTGTCAACGTCAGGATGCTGAAAATAAGTAAAATTAGCAGTGGGAAGACTCTTGACTGGGGACTAGAAACTGAGAAAGAGAGATTTTTATGGTTTGTGGTGGGAAGCGATCGCATGGGGAAACTTATTATAAAACGTTTTTTCTAAATCTTCTTTGCTTTGCGTCAATGCTTGCGAGTGCGTGAGACAAAATAATATTTATGCAATCTTATAAGCGTGTGAATAAGTTTAGATTATGGCAGGACATAGTAAATGGGCAAATATTAAACGCCAGAAGGCGGTAGTGGACGCAAAAAGGGGTAAGACGTTCACTCAAGTGTCACGGGCGATTATAGTTGCTGCGAGAAGCGGTGTACCAGATCCAAACGCAAATTTTCAACTTCGCACAGCGATTGAAAAAGCGAAAGCTGCGGGTATACCTAATGAAAATATAGAACGAGCGATCGCCAAAGGTGCAGGTACTTTTGGCGGAGATAACACCAGTTTAGAAGAAATTCGTTACGAAGGTTATGGTCCCGGTGGTGTCGCAATTCTGATTGAAGCCCTTACAGATAATCGTAATCGCACAGCCGCAGACTTGCGTGCAGCTTTTAGTAAAAACGGTGGAAATCTCGGTGAAACAGGTTGCGTTAGCTGGATGTTTGAGCAAAAAGGCGTGTGTGTGGTGCAGAATGTAGTTGATGAGGAACAGCTTTTAGAAGCATCCCTCGAAGCCGATGCGGAGTCTTATGAGACTGAGGATGAAATGGCGGAGGTGTTTACCGAGGTAGCAAATTTAGAGAACCTCAGTCAAACGTTGAAAGCAAAAGGTTTTCAAGTAACGGATGTGGAATTGCGCTGGATTCCTAGTAATAGTGTAGAAGTTACCGAGGCAGATCAAGCGCGATCGCTTCTCAAATTAATTGATACTTTAGAAGGCTTGGATGATGTACAAAATGTCACCGCTAACTTTGATATGGCAGAACAACTAATGGCTGTGAGTATAACTTAGTGTATTGTTGCTGTGAAGATTCCTTAATTCGCATGTGGGATTGAAAAGACAGGCAGGTGCTTAGGAGTGTTAGAGGGTCACACTCTCTTAAGTGGTAGTACGGGTGAGACGAGCAAGTTTTGGGATGTGGATACGGGTAAGTGTATCAGAACATTGAGAGGCGATCGCATGAATATTATTGGTGTTACAGGGTTAACTCAAGCGCAGAAAGCAACGCTCTTGGCATTGGGGGCAGTGGAGGTTTGCTTCTAACATATAATCAAAACAATGCCTTTAGGAGATTGACTCAATGACATATATCTCCCCAAAAACCCTCACTAAAGAAGATTTTCTCTCCCAATACCGAGATAATCCCCGCTATGAACTGGTAGACGGAGAACTAATTGACATGGAACCCACTGGTCCGCACGAAACGGTGAGTGGCAAACTTGCAACCCAAATTGGTATCTATCTTGTTGCAGAACAACTCCCTTGGTTTATTCCTCGCACTTGCTTAATTTACCCCTTCGCAGATGCTGCTACGGCTCGTCGTCCTGATGTTGTGGTTCTCGATGAAACCGTTCTCGACCGTGAACCCCTTTGGGAGCGAGAACCTGTAATTACGCTGGGGCGATCAATTAAACTGGTGGTGGAAGTTGTTAGCTCCAATTGGGAAACAGACTATGCTCGAAAAGTTGAGGAATATGCGCTTTTAGGCATTCCTGAATATTGGATTGTGGATTATCGAGGATTGGGTGGTGTGGCATTTATTGGTAAACCCAAACAACCTACCTTCACCGTCTGTCAACTGGTTGAAGACACTTATACTCAACAACAATACCGACTTAACCAACCAATTAATTCACCACTTTTGCCTGGTCTCCAACTTCGCCTAGATGACATCCTCCCTCGTTAAGTGTGCTTTCTTGAGATGGTAAGCAAGTGCAGAAGAAAATTGAGAAGCGTAGACGCTGCATCGGCTTGTCGCTAGACATCGCCTGATTTAAGAAGATAGAAAAGGGTGTCAGTTTTCACTTCTTTGCTGAAACCACAGTTTCCCAATGAATTTTACAGGATATTTTAATCAACATGCGATCGCGTGTACCTGCTAATCGATTTATGGATGAGGCACCGGTTGCCATATATTTGATATATCAAGGGTGCAAAATCTACACAGAAACTTCACATCAATAACAAATCTCTGACATATGACTTTGAGATAGTTAAGTGGTTAGCAAAGCTGTTAAATAGCATTAGCAATCAGCTACTTATAACTGCTCAGCCACAAGTATATTTGCGATTACTCTTAAACAAACTGTAAACATTTCTACCTCGCTGTTTTATTCAGGCATCAGCGGGGCTTTTCTATTGTTAATTCAATAATGAATTATCGATGAAAGGCTGTGAAAAATAGCTTTCATCGAAATTTAAATTTGTAATTTTTTCGCGATTATTTATATATTTACCAATTAAAGGAAAATCTACATACAAACTCCACACGGATAACAAAGCAATGACACATTCATCTGGGATAGTTAAATCGTTGATATTCAGACGACACGCAAAGCATCAGATGAACAAGTTCGCTAAAGGTTTACTCTTAGCTCTAGTATTTGCTGCCCCTGTAGCCCTAACTGCACCCGCAACTCAAGCCAAAACCACCACTCCTGCTGCCAAGACGGCAACTGTAGCTGCTAAACCTGTTACTGGTGTTAAAGCCACTAAAGTTGGTTCTAAAAGAAAACGTCATCGCAAGCCCCAAGCTTCCGGTACTCCAAAAACTACGCCTACAACCAATACTCCTGCTCCCAAGACACCAAGTAATACAACACCTACAACACCTGGTACTACAACACCTGGCTCCTAAGAATTAGTTAACGTAACCCTGAATCAGGGTAGTGTGTCTGTAAAAAATAATATTTGCTCTTGTTCCTTGAAATCAATTCATATCATATGAGCCTCGCTGCCATTAACAGCGAGGTTTTTTGTATTTTTAGCAAATAATTAACTATTATGAAAATCTGGGAAAATAGAGAAATTTATGATTTATAAAATAACCAGTTTACCTTTGTGGGTAGATGTTAATTAAGGCAAAAATATACATATAAACTTCACACGAATAACAAGACACCGACACATGACTTTGAGATAGTTAGATTGTTGGTTGATTCAAGAAATAAGGAGTTACATATGAACAAGTTTGTTAAAGGTTTGATTCTTGCATTAGTAATTGCTACCCCTGTAGCCATGACTGTATCTGACGCTCAAGCTGCGACTGCTAAACCCACTGCAACTACTAAAGCAGGTAAAGTAACACGTCACAAAATGCACAAACATCATCATCGCTCCACTACAGCTAAAGCTCACAAATAATTTGATTCTGCTAAAAGTAATCTCTTCAAAAAGTATAGCAATCTTCAATAAAACGTAAATATTACGTTTGGGTGTTGAGTATGAATGAAGTTTTTCTCAACACAAACTAGATTGCTATAATTACTTTTACCCTGAACCAAAAATTTATTCTTTATTTTCTTCAAAGCACTTTATATCATTCAACCTCGCTGAAATTCAAAGCCATCAGCGAGGCTTTTTTTATTTTGAACTAGGTAAAACTGGATAACGTAGAATTTGAACACAGCTTGTACCTGTAATTTTTGCCTGTGCAACTTGATCCCGCTAGCTGTTATTGTCACAATTAAGAAAGATGAACAATCTGATATATTCTTTAAATTTTCTTAACAAACAATGTGGCGATCGCAGCAGACTCAAATTTCCCCAACTCAAACACCGACAGACAACCGAGGCTATGAATATGATTTAGTCATTGTCGGTGGCGGAATTATTGGCTTAACCCTAGCCTCTGCTTTGAAAGATTCTCGCTTGAGTGTGCTGCTGATTGAGGCGAGAGTTGAATCAGCAGCAGTAGCCAAAGGACAAGCTTACGCGGTGCATATGCTTTCAGCGCTAATTTACCAAGGAATTGGTATTTGGGAGAAAATACTGCCCCAAATCGCCACTTACCGCCGTGTTCGCCTTTCTGATGCCGATTATCCGAATGTGGTGGAATTTGCCACAGCGGATATAGGAACTAAAGATTTGGGTTACGTGGCGGAACATCAAGCGCTGTTGCAGCCATTGCAAGAGTTTGTCAAAGAATGCCAGAATGTGACTTATCTTTGTCCGGCTGAGGTGGTAAACACTCAATACCAGCAAGACAAGGTAGCGATAGATATAAAAATTGCAGGAGAATTGCGGACAATACGTAGTAAATTATTAGTAGCCGCCGATGGAGCGCGATCGCGTATTCGTGAAGCCGCAGGCATCAAAACTCATGGCTGGAAATATTGGCAGTCATGTATTGTCGCATTTGTCAAGCCAGAAAAACCCCACAATGAAACGGCTTACGAAAGATTTTGGTCTAGTGGTCCGTTTGCGATTTTACCTTTACCAGAGAACCGCTGCCGAATTGTCTGGACAGCCCCTCATGAAGAAGCAAAAGCTTTGTGTGCCTTAGATGACGAGCAATTTTTAAAAGAATTAAGTCGTCGCTATGGCAATCAGATGGGCAAGTTAGAATTACTAGGCGATCGCTTTGTTTTTCAAGTGCAACTGATGCAAAGCTCGCGCTATGTTCTCCCCAGATTAGCATTAATTGGTGATGCAGCGCATAATTGTCATCCCGTGGGTGGACAAGGTTTAAATCTCGGCATTCGGGATGCAGCAGCCTTAGCGCAAACACTCCAAGAAGCTTCAGCGGCGGGTAAAGACATCGGCGACATTCGCATACTTAAACGCTATGAACGCTGGCGTCAGCGGGAAAACCTGACAATTTTAGGTTTCACCGATTTGTTGGATCGAGTGTTTTCTAACAACTTCTTACCAATAGTTTTAGTTCGCCGTCTCGGTTTATGGACTATGCAGAGAGTACCTTTACTAAAAATATTTGCTCTCAAGTTGATGATTGGGATGAAGGGGCGTACACCCAAATTGGCGCAGCGTGTTTAGGAAAGATGAGGGA
>CAXTNZ010000295.1:0-8057 GCA_964245695.1 uncultured bacterium
CTCTTCTTCGAGGTAGAAGACAGCGGTCTGGGTATTCCACCTAATGAAATTGACCTACTTTTTGTTGCATTTGCGCAAACCGAAAGCGCCAGAAAATCGCACGAAGGAACAGGACTAGGTTTAGCCATTAGCCGCAAATACGTGCAACTAATGGGGGGAGATATTACCGTTTCCAGCACTTTTGGTGAGGGAAGTACATTTGCCTTTGATATTCAAATCAGCCTAGCAAAGGAGAGTGAAATTCAGTTAACCCAAACTAAACGCCGAGTTATTGGTTTAGCACCCAAGCAACCTAACTACCGCATCTTGGTGGTTGACGATGCTAGAGACAGCCGTTTAGTGCTAGTTAAACTACTGACAGATATTGGCTTTGCAGTTGAAGAAGCCGCAAATGGTGATGAAGCGATCGCACTTTGGTCATCTTGGCATCCACACCTCATATTAATGGATATGCGGATGCCTGTCATGGATGGCTATGAAGCCACAAAAGTTATTAAAGCAAGCGAGTCATTAGCAAAAGACCACGAACAAAAAACGACAGTAATTATTGCCTTGACTGCTAACGCCTTCGAGGAACAACGAACGGCGATGATGAAAGCCGGTTGTGATGATTTTATTAACAAGCCATTTCGCGAAAAAATACTACTTGAAAAACTCAGCCAATATCTGGGTTTAAGATATCTTTATCAAGAAGAAAGCGCTCAAATAGAAGAAGAAAGCCAAAGAACAACACAAGAGATTTTGTCATCTGGTGATTTACTGCCTTTGTTATCTCAAATGTCGCCAGAATGGTTAGCACAAGTATACAACGCTGCGGCTCAATGCAGTGATGACCTAATTTTTGATTTAATTGAGCAAATCCCACCTGAAAATACTTTGCTGAAAGACTGTTTAACTGATTTAGCTAAGAACTTTTTGTTTGATAAAATTATGGAATTAACAAGGAATTAAAGCTATTTATCAAAATGGTGCGACCACAGGTAATAAGATTTGCGAAGGGTAAGCACCGCCAGAACTAACGGTCAAAGTTATAATTTGAGCATCTATTAAGCGCTCTTTACTAATTACTTCACCAGTACCATTATTCATGGCGTAAGCTGGAAAACACGCTGCACTCAAACTCAAACGTAAAGCATTTCCTTGGGGAATTTTCGCACAAGTTGCTTGCAATTGAATTTTTATAGCGGCGACTTGTGTGATGTCTCGACAACGCACATAACCTTGGGTCAAATTGTAAAGCCCATCGTAGTGTACTTCCGATAGCACTGCACACAAATCAAAACTCAGTTTATCGCTGCTGCACCAAATTTCCACCGCCACATCTCCCGCCAAATGCAAATCTTCTGTGAAAGGTTCGGTGGTGTAGGTTAAGACATCAGAACGGCAATCGATATGCGCTCGCTCAAATACACCCGCCGGAATCGCCGCATGACCACCCAATGAAGGCACCGGTCGCCAAGGATCATGTACCAAAACATCATCAGTGCGAGTTTCCGGCACAATCGTCGTCAGCGTGCCTTCATCCTCCCGTATACTCGCCAGCCCAGTACTTGACAAAAAATAAGATTTCTGGTTTGATGTAGGAATACTGGGAAAACTGTGCCACATATTACTTCCCATCTCAAACAGCCAAACAGGTGGTTGTTCTGGTAAGTCAGTATTCACACCTTTAAGAAATTCGTCAAACCACGATATTTGCATTTTATCTACCGGACTCATAGCATTTACACCAAAGTCAATTTCACCGACTTTGCGACTCCAAGGTAAATGCGCCCAAGGTCCGACTAACAGCTGTTGGCGGTACTCACTTCGCGCTGTCATATCCTTATATAAATGTAGAGTGCCGCGTAGATAAGTATCAAACCATCCGCCAATATGAAACATCGGCAAATCTACATCTTGCAGATAGTACTTCGGCGATAAATTCCAGTATGCATCTGGTTGGGGATGTGCCAACCACTGATGATAAAATGAGTCAGGGGCGAAATACTTGAGGATTTCTGGATTAGTCAAAGGCAGATTGCGAGAAGCGGCAAAAAGTTCTTTATATGCCTTTTCATCTTTTTGCAAACGTGCTGTTTCAGTAGCTAATTGAATTGCCCAAGCGAGATTGGTTTGTAAACAAAATGCCCCACCTTCATAAGCCCAATCTGTATACAAATCATAGCCAATCATTGCCGGACAAATTGTTTTTAAAGCTGCTGGTTTGGCAGCAGCGGCATATAGCTGAGTCATTCCTTGATAAGAAAAGCCATACATCCCGACTTTGCCATTACTACCAGGTAGATTTGCCGCCCAGTTTACCGCATCTTCTCCATCTTGAATTTCCTTAACAAATAGCTTAAATTCACCTTGCGATGTACCGCGTCCTCGTACATCTTGAATTACCACAATATAGCCTTGGGCTGCATACCAAGTAGGATGGGCGTAGACAACAGTCGATGCAATTTCCCTTCCATAAGGTTGTCGCATTAATAATACAGGAAACTCTTGATCTGCATCGGGGCGATATATATCCGCATCCAAGCGTACCCAGTCGCGAGTTAGCATGGAAGCGGTTTGCTTGGGACGAACTTTTAACATTGGTAGATACAATAAAAATTTAAACTTATTTCGTAGTAAGCGCTACAGCGCTAAAGCGCCGACTACGAAACTATATATTTTTACCTTTTACCTTTTCAATACGGCTTCAAAGGATCTAATCTCCCAAGTACTGCCATATCTTCCTCATCTAACTCCACTGGTGTACCACTTCTAATTAATTCAGCAAAATCTTCATTGGGAACCATAATAGTCAGCGTATACAAGCGACTTGAACCTGTATTTTTAATCAAATGTGTACCAGTGGGAGGCACTAACAAACTATCTCCGGCTTTAATTTCTACAGACTTACCGTCACAAATTGCCTGTCCTTCTCCTTTGAGGACAAAAAACATTTCCACCGCCCATTGATGGCGATTTGGCGGTGTCTCGCCACCTACATCAAAAATTTCCACGCAACAAGTCAAGGAAGTATTAGCACTTGCCGTATCGAATATAATCGCTAACCGATTGGAGTCTTGGGGACTGATACGATAGGTTTGGTAATCTTTGGGAGACTTGATAACAGGAATTACACATCTAGTAGCGTGCATTTATTTATCTCCTACTGTTGGTTCAGGATTATTCAACGTTGTTAAAATCGCTTGCGAGTCAGTTACAAAGCCAAAGCATTGTTTCACGTTGTACAGAGTCGCCAGCCAACAATACTCAGGAGAAGTTGTAGCAGTGCAGTCTTTGACTAACACGCAGTCATATCCTAAGAAGTTGGCATCACACAGCGTGGTCATTACACATTGGTCAGCGTTGACACCAGCAAAGAATAGTGTCGTCTTTCCCAAGTTCCGCAAGATACTATCTAAAGGGGTATCCCAAAAGCCACTCATGCGGTATTTATCCACGCGAATATCTTCTGGTAGCTGTTCGAGTTCGTCTACAACAGCTGCTGCCCAACTACCAGCCATTAGTACTTTAGCACCGTTAGTAGGTAACGCATCGCCCAATCCCACGCCTTCGCCTGTGGGGTTGTAAACGTGAAGCGAAGCCGCACTAATATTCAGTAAATCCGGACGATTACCCCAATTTATCCAAATTACGGGGACACCAGCAGCCCGCAGTTCTGGAAGTAAGTTTTTCAAAGGTTCGATGGGCTGACGCGCACTTGTTACATCCACGCCGATATGCGCTAACCAGCCATCGGGGTGGCAAAAGTCGTTTTGCATATCGATGACGAGGATGGCGGTTTTTGCCAAATCAAGGCGTAGGGTTTTAGTTTCTGTTGTTAAGATAACTCTTTGTGGGGTTACAGGAGGACGAGTGATATCTGCGATCGCATGATTCACTGTCCAAGCATTTGGTGCAACTCCCAATGTCCGAAAAGGCAAATTCATAAATTCCTTCACCCGACACCATTGTTTTTTATCTTTCTAGCTTGAATTTATCTTGAAGGTGAAATTACTTAATTAAGGTTAAATATCGTGAACTATACAATTAAGAATGCTTTAATTCCGGTTGAGGACGGTTACACAACTGTGGATGTGCAGGTTGCAGAAAAAAGCATCACCGCTATTGCACCTGATTTAGAGGTTGTCGGCACGGCGATTAACGGTGAAAATAAACTATTATTACCTGGTTTCGTCAACGCCCACACCCACTCATCAGAAATGTGGCAGCGGGGAATTATGTCAGTCTTTCCCCTAGAATTATGGTTGGCGGAACTTTACGACTTTGCGCCCCTCGATGTAGAAAAGGTTTACCTCAGCGCCTTGGGTACAGCCGTGGAAACTTTACTTTCCGGCGGTACGAGTGTAGTAGATCATCTGGTGTTAATTCCTGGAAAAGAGTTAGAAACTATCGCTACCGCAGTTCGCGCTTACAAAGAAGTCGGAATTCGCGCCTTTGTTGCACCTTTAATTCAAGACGAATCCCTCACCGCCGGTATACCATCCGGAGAATCAGATCAAATCCATGAGCCTTATTTTCGCTCAACTCAAGCAACATTGGAAATTATAGAAGAAGCGGTAAAGCAGTTTCATCGCCCAGAAGAAGCGATAAATATTGCTACAGCACCGACAGGAATACAATTGTGTTCTGATGCTTTGTTTACCGGGTGTATTGAATTAAGCGAAAAATATAATCTTTGTCGTCACTCGCATTTACTCGAAACCAAAGCGCAAGAAAAACTGGCGCAAGAAAAATACGGTTGTACTGCTGTAGAACATCTTAAACGAATTGGGTATTTAGGCGATCGCACTTCCCTCGCCCATTGTATCCACTTAACTGATGCTGATATCGCCATCCTCGCCGAAACTAATTCCACAGTCGTTCACAACCCCTTAAGCAACCTGCGTTTAGGCAGTGGCATCGCCCCGATTTTAAAATATTGTCAAGCTGGGGTAAACGTCACTTTTGGCTGTGATGGTGCATCTAGCAATGATTCTCAAGATTTGCTAGAAGCCATCAAAATCGGTTCGATATTGCACAACGTCACAGACTCAGATTATCAACACTGGATTACACCTAGGCTAGCCGTGGAAATGGCATCTTTAGGCGGTGCAAAGGGACTAAATATGGCAGACAAACTCGGTTCCCTCACCGTTGGCAAGAAAGCCGATTTAGTACTTTATGACCTCACCAGTTTATCACTATTGCCGCGTACCGATCCAATTGGTTTATTAGTTCTTGGTCGTCCCAGCAACGTTGTCAATAGCGTGTGGGTGAATGGCAAGCAAATCGTCGCCGATGGTAAAGTTAGCACCATCGACGTTGATAACTTGCGGCAAGAATTATTCAACCACAGTCAATGGCAGACAACACGCAAATCTCAAACCGTCGCGCAAATTGAAACGCATTATCGCACAGTTATGGGTTTGTGAAACGCAGAGGTTCGCAGAGTTCTCCGCGTTACTCTGCGCTAACCTCTGCGCCCCTCTGCGTTAAAAGTTAGCTTCTTTTCTCTGGGCGTTGACGAAATAAACCTGTCATACTCACACCAGTAATCAATAACCCCACTAACCCCAAACCGTTTAAGAGGGGATAAATTTTCTCTAAATGCAAAATTTCCAAGGTGTGAAGTCCCAGGAGAAATTCACCTAACTGATCTTGATGCAACCACTCATGGGCAATTGTAAAACTCATGCCGGTTAGTACAGTGAGAAATAAGGGGAGACAAAGAGCGATCGCTATTTGGCGGTGGTATTTTCTAAAACTACGTATCATAAGGAATTTTCCGGACGCTATTTTCTAATTGATTACCTAAGCTTTAAATTAAAACTTAGATTTAAGTAAGTGAACACAAAAAAAATACTTTGCGGCTTGTAGTAAGCGCTTACTACGAACTTAATTAGCCTCAAATTGGTTACTAGTGAACAGAATTCCTAGCCAAAAGGTGATTTACCACTAAAAAGATAAGGACGTAAAAAAAGGGACATATTTTTGTGTATTCTTTATGCCTTAGTGGTTCAATACCTTAATCGCCTTGGGAGTAAACATGGAACGCGCCATTTCCGCGCTGGGACTATTAGTTTTTATCGCCATATCCTACGCCTTATCTAACAACCGCAGCGCCATACGTTGGCGAACTATAGCTTGGGGGTTAGGGTTGGAGTTTGCATTTGCGCTGCTGATTCTCAAAACTCCTGGCGGTTTGGCGGTGTTTAAATCTTTAGGCGATGTCGTAAGCAATTTTTTAGCATTTTCTGATGAAGGTGCCAAATTCGTCTTTGGAGAGAAATTTAAGGATCATTTATTTGCCTTCCAAGTGCTACCGACAATTATCTTTTTCTCTGCCTTCATCAGCGTATTGTACCACTACGGCATTTTGCAGTGGGTGGTGAATGGGCTGGCGTGGGTGATGATGAAGACAATGAAAACATCAGGGGCTGAGTCTTTATCGACTGCTGGTAACATCTTTTTGGGACCCACTGAATCACCGCTAATTGTTAAACCCTTTGTAGCCACGATGACGCAATCGGAACTATTCGCAGTCATGACAGGCGGTTTTGCGACAATTGCGGGTGGGGTACTGGGAGCTTATTTGTCCTTTGGTATACCCCCAGAACACTTGATAGCCGCTTTCTTTATGACTGCTCCCACATCGTTAGTGGTAGCAAAACTACTTTATCCAGAAACGGAAGTATCCGAAACTGTGGGTAAGGTAAAGATGGATGTGAAAACCAATTACGTCAATGTCATTGATGCTGCTACTACCGGAGCGCTTGACGGCGTGAAGTTAGCCGTTAACGTCGGGGTGATGATTATTGCCTTTTTGGGATTGTTGGCTGCTGCGAATGCGCTGCTGGGATGGTTGGGGGCGCTTGTGGGTTTACCGCAGTTGTCATTGGAGTGGATGTTATCTTTTATCATGGCACCTCTGGCATGGTTGATGGGCGTGCCTTTAGCTGATTGTGGGCAAGTAGGGGCTTTGTTGGGTAAAAAGACGATTCTGAATGAGTTTATCGCTTACGTAGATTTGGGGAAACTGATTAAAGATGGCAAACTTTCCCAAAGAGCAGTAATTATTGCGACTTACGCGCTGTGTAATTTTGCGAATATTGGCTCAATCGGGATTACCATCGGCGGCATTACGGGGATGGCACCTAACCGCCAGCACGACTTGGCTCGCATGGGTGTAAAGTCAATGATTGGCGGATTGCTTGCCGGTTTTATCACCGCTTGTATTGCCGGAATGTTGGTGTGAAACAGTATTATTTTTACCAGGTGTCGCCCAAGAATGAATGCCCTCACCATACGTCTACGTTAGTGATGGGATTGGAGAATCGCGCGAGCATGAATGCTCTTACGCTCTTACGCTCTTACTGGGAAAGAAATAGCAAAGAGACTCGCACCTTACCCTAATCCCCAATCCCCTTTACTGTATCTTTGAGTAACCCACTTTCCAGTTCTTCGGCTGCTTTAACTGATATATCTTGCCTTGGAGAATCAGTAGTATAGCAGATCGAGTGTTTAGATGTCCCCTCATCAGGTAATATCCAGGCTTGGCATAAATGCCCTCAGCGAAGGTCATACCACTAGAAGTAATCGTTCCGCAAGCATTGTCGTTTCCCTTTATTGTTACTTTGAATAAATGGTCATTGATAGATCCACGTGGAATCATGAATATACCATACACATGATGCCGACCACGCCAAGGCTTAACCACCACTTTATCCGGATGAATATAGTACTTTGCACCTCTTGTGGAAATAAATCCCCATTGGTGGCAACTCGTTACCGGCGGTACTCTATTGGAGAAGTAAGAGAAGCCAAAAACGCTGACTAAGCTAAGTGCAAATAATAATATATAAATAACTTGACTTTTAAGTTGACGTTTTCGCACTTATGATATCCATAACGATTTTCTTCCGTTTTAGCTGACTATTGCCCTTTCCCTCATCAGAGGAAACGCGTAGCGTATGCTTGAGCGCATAGCTTCTCCCCTGAAGACTCACCAGGATATTGCTGTCAACCAGCTAAATAAGGTGTCAGGCTTTTAATTTTCTTGTTGAGGTCTCAGGGGG
>CAXTNZ010000296.1:0-8032 GCA_964245695.1 uncultured bacterium
GCTATTTCCCGATAAATTTTAAGTTTTGTTAGAATTTTATAAATTTTCTTTTAATTCTGAGCTTCGCCGGCAAACACTCAGTCTTCAAGCAAAAAACGTAACTTTACTTTTGTGAGATTTTATTCCGCGTCTTTTCGATGGTAAAGTGTCAGCTGATCCATATCACAGTAAAGACTGAGATTAATGACGATAATATGATTTAATAAATACTTCTATTATAAAATACAAGCTTATTAAGTACAAAAACAATATTAGATTAGGTAGGAAATTTTTACAAACACAAACATATACAGTATTATATCAAAGTTATAAATAATATTTTTGCGTAAAAACAGCCAGTATCGTCCTGATGAAAAAGTATTCAGCGGAAATTGTTGAATAAATTGTAAAGTGCTATTCAAGAGGCGTGACTGTGTGGAGTGTTTAAAGTTATGGTTTCATTTATAAGTCGGACTCAAGGCTGCTTTCGTGAGGGTTCTGCTTCAGAATCAGATGAATCGGCAAAAGGTATGGAGGGCAGTTTGACAAATAACTTAATAGCACTGCCAACAAATCCCCTGTTTGGCACAGATGGCATTCGGGGAAAAGTGGGAGAATTGCTGAGTGCGCCTTTAGCATTGCAAGTAGGTTTTTGGGCGGGTATTGTTTTGCTCCCCCATGCTTCTAATCCAGGACCAGTCATTCTGGGGCAGGACTCCAGAAACTCCAGCGATATGCTGGCAATGGCTTTGAGTGCAGGGTTAACAGCAGCGGGGATAGAGGTTTGGTATTTGGGATTATGCCCAACTCCCAGCGTCGCCTATCTCGTCAGCGTCAGTGATGCCATAGGCGGAGTGATGATTTCTGCCAGCCACAACCCACCAGAAGACAACGGCATTAAAATTTTTGGTGCAAATGGTACAAAGTTACCCCAAGTGTTGCAGGCAGCAATTGAGGCGGGACTGCGGGGCGAAGCGACACCTCCAGCAAGTGTGAGTAATTGTGGACGGCATTATACACGTCCGGAGTTAGTGAGAAATTATGCCGAGGCGTTGAAACAACCGTTGCAGAATGTGGTAAATCTTCATTCCCTGAAGATTGTTTTAGATTTGGCGTGGGGTGCAGCAGTTGGGTTAGCACCATCGGTATTTAGAGAAATGGGGGCAGAAGTAATCTGTTTGCATAACGAAGCCGATGGCGATCGCATCAACGTTAACTGCGGTTCCACTCACTTAGATATTTTGGCAGAAGCAGTCAAGCAGCACAATGCTGACATCGGCTTTGCCTTTGATGGCGATGCTGATCGCGTTTTAGCAGTAGATAATATCGGCAGACAAGTTAATGGCGACTACATCCTCTACCTGTGGGGACGCAGCTTGCTTTCAAAGCAACAACTGCCAGATAACCTGATAATTTCCACTGTGATGGCGAACTTAGGCTTCGAGAAAGCTTGGAAACAAATTGGTGGTAACTTAATTCGCACAGCAGTAGGCGATCAATATGTTCAAGCCGAAATGCTGCAAACAGGCGGAATGCTAGGCGGCGAACAATCCGGTCATATTTTGTGCCGTCATTATGGCATTACTGGAGATGGATTATTAACAGCTTTACACATAGCCGCTTTGGTGAAACAAGCAGGTGTTTCCCTCAAAGAACTGGTAGATCAAAGCTTTGAGACTTATCCACAACTATTGCGGAACGTGCGAGTTGTAGATCGCGATCGCCGTTTGGGGTGGAATAATTGCGAACCCGTACAAAAAGCGATCGCCCAAGCCTCTGCCGCAATGGGTGATTCCGGTAGAATACTAGTCCGCGCTTCTGGCACAGAACCAGTCATTAGAGTTATGGTAGAAGCTGTCAATGCTGAATTTGCTAATTACTGGACAAATGAATTAGTTTCACAAGTCCAGCAACACTTAGCATAAACAATCTTGCGGGGAAATTAGATTTGGGATTTTGGATTAGGGATTGTTAGTTGTTATTGGTTAGTTGTCAACAACCACTACTAACCACTAACTATTAACCACTCCCCAATACCCAATCTAAAATCTAATATCTAAAATTTAAAATTGAGAATGGCGAAACTCAAGCAAAAATCGAAGCGCTCAAAAAAAAAGCAGTCCAAAAAAGAAACTCCCACCCTTAGCCTGAAAGAACGGTTAGCCCAAAAACGTAAAGCAAACCAAGCACGTAAAGAACTCACTAGCTTACTTATTAAGACCGGCTTTGTCGCTGTCTTGGCTGGCATCCTTCTAGCTTTAGTAGGCGGAATTAAAGCAGCAGTTCCGGGTGTATTGGGAATCATAATTATTGCCCTTTCCTACAAATACCCCCGCCAAGCGCTTTATGCCTTCCTCATTTACGTACCGTTTGGGGGTACTATCACCTATTACATCGGTAATAGTCCCATACTCCAATTAGCTAAAGACGCTTTTTACGTTCCAGCATTAATTGCACTTTGGCAGACTTGCAAAAAGCAGGGGCTACCTCTGATTATTCCCAAAGCCCTGAAAACGCCGCTGTTTATTTTATTGGGCTTTTGTATACTTACGCTGCTGTTTGTTAATGGTTCGCAGCAGTTAAATCCACCTACCGCTGGCTTACTAGCAGATGCACCCAACGAAGTACCCATAGGCATCGGAATTTTGGGACTGAAAATATTTTTAGGTTATGTCCCCCTGATTGCTTGTGCTTACTACCTAATTCGCAATAAGCGCGATTTTCTGTTTTTGTCGCGCCTACAGGTAGTGCTGATAATTATCTGCTGTTTGCTGGGATTGATTCAATATCGGTTACTACAAACCGGAGTATGTCAAGGCACTAGAAATGCAGTAGGAAATGGTTTATTTAAAGCAACACTTGAAGCCCGGTGTTATTTTGGTGGCTCTCTACTCTATACTCCTAGTGAAGGAGTGATTCGCCTACCGGGAACCTTTGTTGCCCCTTGGCAGTGGGGTTGGTTCTTAATTTCCAGCACCTTTTTTAGCTTTGCCTCTGCCTTTAGTGAAACCGCTATCATTTGGCGATTGATGAGTTTAGGTTCTATAGCATTAGTCTTTGTAAATGCAGTTATCTCTGGTCAGAGAATCGCCTTGGGTTTGGTGCCGATATTTTTCGTGATTCTGCTATTGCTCACTGGTCAAATTCGCAACTTCAAACGCTTCATCCCCATAGGAGTAGGACTCGCCCTAATTCTCGGCATTGCGATGGCGACTAACCCAGCAGTCGTTCAAGAACGGATTGATAGTCTTGCCGGTCGCTGGAATGCTTCACCGCCTCAAGAGTTTATCATCCAGCAATTTAAGGATAATTGGAAAAATGTAAATGCACCGTTAGGAAATGGCTTAGGTCGAGCCACTAACTCTGCTCGTGTTTTGGGTCAAACAAAGCTGATAGAAACCTACTATCCCAAAGTTCTCTATGAAGTTGGAATCTTTGGATTACTAGGATTTCTGGCTTTAGTCACCACCCTAACATTTACTGCCTTCAAGACATATCGTTCCATAAAAAACCGTAACTTCCGCACCTATGGAGCCTCTTTATGGGTGTTTATATTATTTATTAGCTACAACACCTATTACTACCCTCTAGATGTCGATCCAGTTGCTGTATATTATTGGTTTTTTGCGGGAGTTCTTTTCAAATTGCCAGTACTGGATAAACAAGAGAAGGAAAATGCTGATCCTCAGCAACAAAAAAATAAAAAACCTGTGTTCCGCCGAGAGACTAACGTAGAGGCGGAGGACACGTAGAAGACTACCGTAGACTTCCGGAGGGCATCTGCTTATAACTTAGGTTAGATTAAGGCTTGCAAAATTTTTCTTGTGGTTACGTGTGGTGTCTCTCCAGCTATCAGCAGATATTACACCATAACCAGCCGATACCGAGCGCATTGCTTGATATCAATCTGAACATAAATGCTTATATGTTAGATATATGAATGCTCCAAGTCTTGCACGCCCTACCAGATTTAATTGGATTGATCAGACCAAAGGATTAGCAATATTAGGAATTATCATATTTCATTTTTTTCAAAACTATCCGGAACGCATAAATATAGTTTCTGTATTAGATAGAAATCTGGCAAAGCTAGGATACGCTGCTGTAGATATATTCTTTTTAATGGCTGGTTTCAACGTTAGTTATGCTCTGATATCTAAATTAAGAAAAGATGGTATAGAGAAAATAAAAGTTAGCTGGAAATCATGGGTATTCAAAAAATTAATTAGGTTATATCCTGCTTATTTACTCGCTTTTGTATTAAGTTGCTTGCTGTATTTTTTATTTGGTAATTTTCAAATAAAATCTCCTTTAAATTTCACTTTGTCATTTCTCGGATTAGCCGGAATGAAATTTCAAGCAGTTAATCCGGGTTTTTGGTTTTTTACAGTCATTTTAGAAGCTTATATATTTACACCTATATTATTTTATATTTGTCAAAATAAATTTTATAAAATATTAATTTTAGGAAGTGCGATCGCTATCTTAACTAAAATAGTTTCCTTCTCTTGTCTCTTAGCGAATAATTCCTTCTTTTACATCTTTTTCTTACAAACCAATTTTCTAGGTAGCTACTTATTTCAGTTTTGCTTGGGATTATATTGGGGATGGGTTTACGCGGAACGTAAAGCTTTCCGCAAAATAGATTTTATCGTCGCAACCAGTATTTTTACTATCGGTTTTATTCTCTACGCTATTTTGGGTATCACTAAAGTCAATATTGTATATATGCTTGGCTTTGATATGTTATTTACTCCTTTCTTTTTTTTAGTAATTCAAGCATTGTTAAACCGTTTAGAGAAAACAGCAAAAATAAAATGGTTATTGAGTTTTCTTTCAATAATGGGAATTTATTCTTACCAAATTTATCTGATTCATCAACCTTTATATTTGGTTTTGTTTCCCAAATTAAAACAAAGTATACAAGTAAATCAGTATTTGAAAATAGTGGTTTGTTTGATGATAGCAAGTATTCTGCTGAGCATCTATGTATTTTTATTTAATAAACTAGAAAAATTAGTTTTTAAAATAATTGGAACTATCACGATTAAACAGAATTAAAACTTCTCCCAACGCAAATTTTGACAGGATTAACCACAATGAATTCTTTGCCTTTAATTTCCGTGATTATACCGACTTATGGTCGTGAAGAACCGCTGCGTGATAGCCTTGTGGATGTTCTTAAACAGGACTACCCGAATTTTGAAGTTTTGGTTGTAGATCAAACCCCAAAACACCAACCGGAAATTCAAGCTTATCTAGAAGAACTGGCTTTCTCAAATAAAATTAAATGGTTTCGCCTAGATTGGGCGAGTTTACCTGGGGCGCGTAATTATGCGGTGCGGCGGTCATCTGGTGAGATAATTTTATTTATTGATGATGATGTGCAGTTAAGAAATGGATTTTTAACAGCTCATGTGAAAAACTATTTAGAAAAGCCAGAAATAGGAGCTGTTGCTGGACGGGTATTTGACAGAATGAAATTGGGTGATTCTGGCGGGGAATTAAAGATTGAATATTTGCCTCCCGAAGCAATGGACCCAGGAATTGCTTGGTATCATATTGATTTGGTGCATACAGTCAAACCCCAGCAAGTGCTGACGACGAGGGGTTGCAATATGTCTTTCCGTCGCGAGATTTTTACCAAGTACGGACTGAGGTTTGATGAGAGGTTTCGCGGTAGTGCGGTGCGCGAGGAATCTGACTTTTGTTTGCGCGTGCGGCAGACGGGATATAAGATTTGGTATGACCCAGAAGCTGATTTAGTGCATTTAGGGGAAGAAACGGGGGGTTGTCATGATATTAGTATGCGATCGCTCAAATATCAAATGACCTTCTACCACAATCATTTTTTATTGGGACTGAAAAACCTCACCGCTACCCAAGCTTTACGCTTATACGCTCGTTTATTTGATTGTCACGTACTCGGACGCCCTCCTTGTCACAAAAGCGGTTCCCCGATTAAAATTCTCACCCGCGCTGTTTTTTACTTTTTGGGTTTTCTCAAAGCCGTGGGTACTGTCATTCAATCAGCTTGGAATGATGGTCAAATTTACAGTCGATTGGATCAAAAAGTTGAAATGATTTAACCGCAGATAAACGCAGATAAACGCAGATATTTTCCAGATTTATCTGCGTTTATCCGCGTTCATCTGCGGTTGAAAACAAAAATTACTAATTAGTAAATATCAATGAAAATTTTAGTTGCTAGTCACACCTATATTGTAGACCTTAACTGCGACAAATTACGCGCTCTATCTCAACTAGAACCGGGAATTGAAGTTACGGTTGTAGTTCCCAAGCGCTGGAAGCCGGGAGGCGTACAAAACAAAATTATTGAAACGCAATACCGCGATGAAGGCGCATTTAAAATAGTTCCGATTTCTAATTACAGTCAAAATCACCAGGGACTCCTCACCTTTGGCGCTGATTTAATATCTTTGTTGCGCCAGTTTCGCCCCCAAATCATCCAAGTAGAACAAGGTTCTCGTGGATTGTCTTATGCTCAGATGATTACTTTAAATAAGCTATTAGGACTCAAGGCAAAAAATATATTTTTTACCTGGTGGAATCTACCATACGAACTAAAACTACCCGTAGCTTTATTAGAAAAATACAACCTGAATAATAGCCACGGTATCATTTCTGGAAATCAAGATGGGGCAGAAATTCTTAGACAACGAGGATATAAAGGTTCAATTAAAGTGATGCCACAATTAGGTGTGGATGAAAGTTTATTTACTCCCAAGCCTCAACCACAATTAGCGGCTAAATTGGGTATTCAGCCAGAGGAATTTGTGGTTGGCTTTGTCGGACGCTTTGTCCCTGAAAAGGGATTGCTGACGCTTTTTGATGCTTTATCTAGCTTAAAAGATAAAGCTTGGAAATTGCTTTTAATTGGGCGCGGTGCTTTGCAATCAGAGTTCATGAAAAAAGCCGCAGAAAACAACTTTAAAGACCGAATTATATTGGTAGAAAGTGTACCCCATGATGAAGTTGCCAAGTATATAAATTTAATGAGTACTTTAGTACTACCTTCAGAAACAACTTATAAATTTAAAACCTTAACTTCTGCTGGTTGGAAAGAACAATTTGGTCATGTGCTAATTGAAGCAATGGCTTGTCAAGTTCCGGTGATTGGTTCAAATTCCGGCGAAATTCCCCATGTAATTGGTGATGCTGGGTTAGTCTTTCCGGAAGGCGATGCTAAAGCTTTGGCTGATTGCTTATCGCAATTAATGGATAAGCCAGAATTTGCTGACAAGTTAGGTGAAATGGGTTATCAAAAAGCGATGGTTCAATATACGAATAAAGCTTTGGCGAAGCAGCAATTAGAGTTTTATAAAGAATTGGTTAGTAGTCGTAGGGTGCGTTAACCAAGTGTAACGCACCAATTTCAAACGGTGCGTTAGGCGCATAGCCGTAACGCACCCTACAAATTTAATTTTACGGGCGGCGAAACCCCGCCCCTACTAACAAATATGCGAATTCTGCAAATTGTCCCTTCAATTTCTTTGATTTACGGTGGTCCTAGTCAAATGGTACTAGGACTGTCTTCGGCATTGGCAAGAGAGAATGTAAAAGTTACAATTCTGACTACAGATAGTAATGGCGATTATGGTCAAAACCCTTTGGATGTTCCGTTAAATAGCCCCGTAAAACAAGATGGCTATGAAATTATTTACTTTCGTTGTTCACCGTTTCGTCGCTATAAGTTTTCTCTTGATTTATTGAAGTGGTTAAATAATCACGCCCATGAATTTGACTTAGCACATATTCATGCTTTATTCTCTCCTATAAGTAGTGCCGCTGCGACTGTGTGTCGGCAGAAAAATCTGCCTTACATTTTGCGTCCTTTGGGTACTCTAGACCCCGCTGATTTACGCAAGAAAAAGCAATTAAAACAGCTTTACGCCACAATTTTAGAAAAGGCAAATTTGGCGGGTGCAGCAGCAATTCATTTTACCAGCGATCAGGAAGCAAAAATATCAGAACGATTTGGAGTTTCTACGCATGATTTGGTGATTCCTTTGGATGTTATTCCCCCAGGAGG
>CAXTNZ010000297.1:0-8009 GCA_964245695.1 uncultured bacterium
GAATGGTCGGCTTGGGTTGTGGGGCACGTTCTTACACTGATACGTTGCACTACTCTAACGACTACGCTGTAGGGTCTAGGGAAATTCGCGATATTTTGCAAGCTTATATTCAAACACCAGATGAAGTTTTCGAGTATGCTAATTATGGCTTTCAACTTGATGCAGAAGAACGTCGTCGTCGCTACATTTTATTATCTCTGTTTTCCGATGAAGGATTGAATCTCACCGACTATCAAAATCAGTTTGGGACAGATATAATTGCATTTCCAGAACTTTCGCAATTGCTATCTTTGAATTTGGCGACACAAGAAAAGCAAATCTTGCGTTTGACTGAAGTTGGTATTGAGAAGTCTGATGTAATTGGTGCTTGGTTATTTTCCGAGAAAGTGAACCAATTAATGCAAAGTTATGATTTGAAATAGCTACGTAACATAGCAGTCTCTCTTTTTTCTTCTCTGCGAGACGCTTCGCGTTGGCGAAGCCTCTCGAAGAGAAGGCGCTCTTGGCGTCTTGGCGGTTCGTATAAAGATTTTAACGAACCGCCAAGATGCCAAGGACACCAAGGTAAGAAATAAATAGAGAATCTCACAAATAAAATAGAACCTTTTAAGTTTTTAATTTTCCATGCACCTCACCATTCTCTATCGCGGTTCTTTGATAAGTTGCAACTACGGCTGCGAATATTGCCCTTTTGCGAAACGTCAACAAACAGCCGCAGAATTAGCTATTGATAAACAAGAATTAGAACGTTTTGTCAATTGGATTGCTGAAAATTCACAACACCAATTCTCAATTTTATTCACTCCTTGGGGTGAAGCGCTTATTCAGAAGTGGTATCAGCAAGCATTGATAAAATTAACTCAAATGCCTCACGTGAATAAGGCAGCAATTCAAACTAATCTTTCTTGTAATTTAGATTGGGTGGAAGAGTGTAATAAAGAAAGATTGGCACTTTGGGCAACATTTCATCCAGAATGGATATCACGTCAAAGCTTTCTAAATAGATGTTTAGAACTCGACAAACGAAATGTTCGTTTTAGTGCGGGTGTTGTCGGTTTTGCTCAATTTAAAGATGAAATTGCTGCTTTACGTCGCGAATTACCAAAACACATTTATTTGTGGATTAATGCAGTTAAGCGAGAACTACCGAATTTATCCGATGAAGACCGGAATTTTTTCGAGTCGATTGATCCGCTGTTTCATCTGAATACTCAGCATTATACTAGCTTCGGTCATCAATGCCGCGCTGGGAAATCAGCGATTTCAGTTGATGGTGATGGGACAATGCGACGTTGCCACTTTATTAAAGAATTAATTGGTAATATATATGATTTGAATTGGGAAGATAATTTGTGCGATCGCTCTTGCACTAACCAAACTTGTCACTGTCACATAGGTTACGTTCATCTTGAGTATTTAGAACTAGACAAAGTATTTGGTTCTGGCATTTTAGAACGCATTCCTATCAGCTTCCAAGCATTAAAATAAAAGTAGCCCTACACACCTCTAACTGTTATGACTATCACCACTAAACGCTTTACCATAAATGAATATGAACGTTTGGCAGAACTCGGATTTTTCCAAGAAAACGACCGATTTGAGCTAATTAGAGGAGAAATAATCCCAATGGTAGCTAAAGGTAAACCGCACGCAGTTTGTGAGACACTTTTGTTTAAGGAGTTAATCAAGCTTTTGGTAGACCGCGCTTTAGTGCGAGGACAACAGCCAATTATTATACCATACAACAGCGAACCTGAACCAGATTTAACCATTGTCCGTAATGTTGATGATAACTACCTTTCTGCTCATCCCAATCCGGCTGATATATTACTTTTAATTGAAATTGCTGATTCCTCTTTGAAATATGACCAAGAAGTGAAATTATCACTTTATGCTGAAGCGGGTATTTCTGATTATTGGATATTTAATTTAGTAGATAATTACCTGGAATCTTACAGCGAACTCTATCAAAATATACCAGATAAATTTGGCTATCGTCGCAAATTTATTTCTTTGCCAAACGAATCAATTAATTTACCGGTTTTTCCCGATTTAACTCTTAATTTATCTAAAGTTTTTCCTGGATGAAGTATTTATCTTCACTCGCATACCATACATAAAATAACTCTGCGAACCTTAGCGAAACCTTTGCGTTCCTCTGCGTTAAAAAAATGATTTCGATGGCAATATAATTAATCTAAAATAAATGACTCGTCATGCTATACAATACGCCTGAGTATGAGTATTTACCCTCCTCAGAAGAGTTACCTTGCTCGGACGATACCCCTGTGGATAATGAACTACAAAACCTGATTCCCAATTTGTTAAAAGCCATTTTAGCTTTAATTTGGCAAGACCGATGGGACTGGTTTTTTGGTGTTGATATGGGAATCTATGACCGCACAGGTCAAATTCGACGAACTCCAATAATTCCTGATGGTTTCTTAAGTTTAGGAGTACCGCGTCGTAAAAATGATCCAAAGGGACGTTTAAGTTACGTTTTGTTAGAAGAAAATAATATTGCTCCCATTTTGGTGTTAGAACTTGTTTCTCAAACCTACGGGAAAGAATACGAAGATAAAATAACCGCTTATGCTCGGCTGGGCGTGTTGTATTATGTGATTTACAACCCTGAGTATTATCAGCGTGACAAGCATCAACCTTTTGAGGTTTATCGCTTAGAAAATGGCGTATATTTGCTTTGTTCGGGTGAACCAGTGTGGATGCCAGAAATAAAATTGGGAATTGGTAGAGGTCAAGGTGTCCATGAAGGATGGCAGCGTGAGTGGTTATATTGGTTTGACGAACAAGGAAACAGATTCCCCACTCCTGAAGAAGTTGCACAACAGGAAAGACAGCAAAGAGAATTAGTTGAACAACAAGCAGCAGAAATGCAAGCTTTGTTACAACGGTATCGCGATCGCTTTGGGGAATTATCTGATGGTTGATAGTTGTTGGTTGTTGGTTGTTAGTGGTTAGTAGATAATTGTTGACCGTCAACCATCCACTATCAACTATCCACCATCCACTATCAACTATCCACCATCCACTATCCACTATCCACCATCCACCATCCACTAACCCTCAAATCAATTTTTCCATCGCTTGTTGCAAATCTTTCGTCAACTCAGCAACTGATTGTCTCGCACCTTGACGAGTTGCTTTATACACCGGATAGCGCTTAGAAACTGATATCGGTTCACCTATAGTAATTCTTGCTTGTTGCTTACCTAATTGCGGACGCTTGAAGGGATTTTTGCCTTCAATTCGTGCTACCATATCTGATAAAAGTAAGGTTGTTTCCGCAAACCTTTCTGCTGTCGGTTTTTCTTGAATGTATTTAACTGTAACTGCAACGAAGCTTTCTACAAGTCGCATGTGCCACATTCGCAAATTTGCTTCTTCGGCAATACGATCGCCTAAACCTTTTTCTACAGCAGACAGCGTTTTAACATCTTTAAATTCTTCTCTAAATATATAATTCCATCCCGCTTGTTCTACTCGACGACAGCGATCAATTAAATTTCCTTTGGGCTGCAAGTCAAAATACTGCTCTGGAACTTGTAGAATTATGTTTAACATCGCTTGCAGTCGAGCTGCTAACGCTTCATTTCTATCCTGTCCTTCAGCAATCTTGATTTCTGGCAGCTTTTGATGGTAAAACCGCGTGTAAAACTTTTCCATCAACGACATTAAATGTTCAGCCACATTTAACAACCTGGGATAAAGCGACTCGAAGCTAGCATTACTTTGTTGCACAGGTAAACCGCTAGCTGCTTCTAATTCACTTAAAAGATTAGCGATCGCTTCCCAAGGCGCTTCGACATAACTATATTTAATTCCAACTGGTACAATTAAAACTTGTTCCGAGCGTTCTGCTTTGTGCAAATCTTCCGCGCACCAAAAGCTTAATTGTGCGATTCCCGGTTCTAATGGACTGATAAACTCACTCAAACCATTAGTAGCACCTTCTGGCGCCGCCGCCATCGGGAATTTTCCATTCACAAACAACTCACGTGCCGATCGCAAACCCGTCCAATCAGCTTTACCCCGCTGAATTGGCGTCGCACCCAAATTAGAAGCGATCCAACCGACGTAGGAACCAGCCCATAAAGGAATACCGCGATCGTAGATAAAATGAGCATGAATCGGCGACTCTAGTATTGTACCCTGATAACGTGCTACCTTTGGCACGAGTTGTGAAAGCAAATAAGCTAAACAAAATGGATCGTCCGTCTTCGGATGACGAAACGCCAACATAAAGCGGATTTTACCATCTTGAAATTGGCGATAGAGATTTACCAAAATCTCTACTTTATCAACTTCAACATCAGCGATCGCAGTTTTCCAGTGCATCCAACTCGGTAAAAATAGATGGAGAAATCTCAAAAATAACGGGTTAAACGCTGGGGGAATGAATTCTAAGGGTGGTTGTGCTTGATAAATTACATCTGACAAAGCGCTTTTCTCCTGGATTGGGGATTAGGGACTGGGGACTGGGGAATAGGAGAATAGGAAAGAACTTACACAAAAACTCTCTCTAAATCTTATTCCTTCTCTGCGAGACGCTACGCGAAGGCGTACTTGGCGTACTTGGCGGTTAGTTTTTTCATCATTCTGCGTAAGTCCCATAGGAAAATATTTCAGGGATTGAAACCCCTAAAAGAAAAAATTGAGGCAGAAAGTTTAAGACTTTACACTTTATACTTCATAGTTGATACTTCAATAGACTTTAACTGAGATAGAAATTATCGAATTTGGAAAAGGACACACGATGCGACTGTCACAAATGTTATTCGTTACACTCCGGGACGATCCAGCTGATGCGGAAATTCCCAGCCATAAATTACTAGTCCGTGCAGGTTATATTCGTCGCATCGGTCGAGGTCTTTACGCCTATCTCCCCTTGATGTGGCGGGTACTGCAAAAAATTTCCCAGATTGTCCGCGAAGAAATCAACGCCACAGGCGCACAAGAATGTCTTCTACCACAATTACAACCGGCTGAGTTATGGCGCGAATCCGGTCGATGGGATACTTACACCAAAGCTGAGGGAATCATGTTTTCCCTTATAGACCGCAAAGACGAAGAATTGGCGCTTGGTCCGACTCACGAGGAAATAATTACAGCGATCGCTCGTGATATGATTCGCTCATACCGCCAATTACCGCTACATCTCTACCAAATTCAAACTAAATTCCGCGATGAAATTCGTCCCCGCTTCGGTTTAATGCGCGGACGCGAATTTATTATGAAGGATGGCTACTCTTTCCACACCGATGAAGAAAGCCTGAAAAAAACTTACCAAGATATGTACACAGCATACAGCAATATGCTGCGGCGTTCTGGTTTAGCTTTCCGAGCAGTGGAAGCAGATTCTGGTGCAATTGGTGGATCTGGTTCTACAGAATTTATGGTATTGGCAGAAGCTGGTGAAGATGAAGTTCTCTATACTGAAGATGGTAAATACGCGGCTAACGTCGAAAAGGCTGTTTCTTTACCCGCTGATGCTGAACCCTCACAGTTTACAACATTTGAGAAACGCGAAACACCTGGGACAGAGACAATTGAGACGCTTTGCAAATTCCTGAAATGTTCTCCTACCCAAGTTGTCAAAAACGTTCTTTATCAGACAGTTTACGATAATGGTACAACAGTTTTGGTGCTGGTGAGCATTCGCGGCGATCAAGAAGTTAATGAAGTCAAGTTGCAGAATGAGTTAACAAAACTAGCTTCTGAGTACGGCGCTAAAACGATTATCAATTTAAGCGTACCAGATGCAGAAGCGCAGCAAAAATGGGCGGCAAAATCTCCCAAGTTTGTCCGGTTGGTAGATAAAACCGCAGTCGATTTAAAGAACTTTGTCACAGGTGCGAATGAATCAGGCTATCACGTAGTTGGGGCAAATTGGGGAGAGCAAATTAAACAACCCGAATTAAGAGTAGATATACGGAAAGCAAGACCAGGCGATCGCGCAATGCACAACCCAGAACAAACTCTACAGACAGCGCGGGGAATTGAGGTAGGGCATATTTTTCAACTCGGAACAAAATATTCTCAAATCATGGGAGCAAATTACACCAACGAACAAGGTGAAGATAAACCTTTATACATGGGTTGTTATGGTGTCGGTGTATCTCGTTTAGCCCAATCCGCTGTAGAACAGTCTTACGATAAAGACGGGATAATCTTTCCGGTTGCGATCGCGCCTTATCACGCCATAGTCACGATTCCTAACATCAAAGATGCTCAACAAGTGCAAATCGCTGAAAAACTTTACAATGAACTCAATCAAGCGGGAGTAGAAACCTTACTCGATGACCGCGATGAGCGTGCAGGCGTTAAATTCAAAGATGCCGACTTAATAGGCATTCCCTACAGGATTGTAACCGGAAGAGCGATCGCTAACAACAAAGTCGAAGTAGTCGAACGCCGAACTCGCCAATCTCAAGAAATCGCCATTGATGAAGTTGTGACAACCCTTAAACAGTGGATTTCGCAAGCAATAGAAGTTAAAAAATAAACGCAGAGGGACACAAAGGCTTACGCAGAGGTTCGCAGAGAAACACTCCGCGTACCTCCTTTGTTGTCCTCAGCTACCTAGTGGGTTAAAAATCCTTATCTCCAAAAAAATTGAAAAGGCAAAATATCCGGATTGCAGTTTTAGAATTAGAAAGCGATCGCATGGAAACAAAACCGCATAGTTTGAGACGGGGAAAACCTCAATTAAAAAAACCTTTACAAGCGGGAGTGAGTTTAGTTTTAACTGCTGTAGATATTAATAAAGCGATGCTTTCGCCACAATTAATAGCTAGGTTACAAAAGCTGAACATTAGTTTATAGGATTCTTCAAATACAAGAGTTAATTCTATCTACAATTTAGTTAACCAACAGATACAATTTTTACCTAATCACGGTCTGCCAATCCAAGTACAATTACCGGAAAATAGCAACAGCAAGCCACTCCTAATCAAGGTAGAATCTGAAGTAAGTATATTTACTGAGATATAGATACAGCTAGTTGATCCAGTTGTAGAAGTTGATAAAGTAGAGGTTCCTCCACAATTTGTAAATGTAATCCTAAATAACATCAACAAACGATTAGATTTACGTAATTTAGAAGGTGACGGACTGCAAGTGCGAATTCTAAAATTGAAGATGAGGCAAAGAGAATTAGAGATTGCAGGATTTGTAAGAATAGACCCATCCTCTAGATTTTTGGAAACTCCCCGCTCTTAAGTATCGTCGTTAGCCAGGCTTCTACTCAAACAAATACTATCTCAGCCCTCAGGAAGGTTTTAAGATGAAAGACCAACAAGGATCTAAACGTATTTCTTCAGGTGTAATTGCAGCTGTCTCAGCCGCAGTTATTGCAGTCAGTGGTGGCGTAGCTTGGCTTACTTTAAATTCCCCCCCCAATTCTCAACCACCAATAGACAAATCTAACACAATAGACCCGCAATCAAAAAAACCGCCAAGTCTTGAGCAAAGCACTAATATTTATTGGCTGAAAGACAACGGCAAAAATTTTGAGTTTGTTCCCCAGCCAGTTAAAGTTCAAGTTAAAGCATCTGGTGACAAGTCAGACCAAGTTTTAGAAGCAACTTTCCAAAGTTTGCTAGCAGGACCAACAGAAGGAACAGGTTCCACCACCATCCCCAAAGGAACAAAACTACAGAGTTTAAAGGTGGAAAATGATGAGATCCATGTTAATTTATCTAATGAATTCACCAGTGGAGGTGGTAGTTCCTCAATGATGGGTCGTGTAGGACAAGTTGTCTACACTGCTACCACGTTGAATCCCAACGCCAAAGTGTATATTGAGGTGAACGGCAAAAAGCTGGAAACATTAGGCGGTGAAGGTTTGGAAGTCGGACAGCCACTAACTCGCGAAAGCTTTAATAAAGACTACTCGCTTTAGTCATTAGTCATTAGTCAAGAGTCAATAGTCAAGGGTCAAGGGTCAAGGGTCAAGGGTCAAGGGTCAAGGGTCAATAGTCAATAGTAAG
>CAXTNZ010000298.1:0-7993 GCA_964245695.1 uncultured bacterium
GACACTGAGAAGCCCGCGCTCCATGCGTTAGCATGAGCGTCGGGAGTATGTCACTCCATTAACTTCAACTCGAACTGAGTGAGCCAGTTCGGGGATAGCAAATTCAGTGCCTTTTGCTACAATACGCTTCATATTGGGATCAGTTGCCACTTGCCATTGAATTGGCACATTGACAGGTGGCATTCCACCGCCATTCAAGGGTTCGGGAGCCAAACGAGTCCAGAGGACTACACTGGTTGGATAGGGTTCACCCGATGCCACACCGAGTGTAAAAGGATAATTGGCAAATTTCACTTGGGCGATCGCGCGTTGATTGGTAAATTGGCTAGCGATCGCCAGACCAGTCAATGCCCCTGCTCCGATGATTAGGTTGCGGCGCTTGATTCGACTGTTCAAAAACTGCTCAAAATTGCTGTAATCTACCATTTTGCCCCCGACTATCAGATAAACGAAAGCAGAGTCACAGCCGACCCCAGGAAGGCAGGGTAATAATAGGCAAATCACATAACCGATCCCCGGCGTTGCTAAACTCAAACTTGAAGTACGTAGCAACTTGTTAAAAAATAGCACTTTATCACTAAACCAAACAGCCGAGCCACTTGATTAAAATGCAATAGGGGATAGGTATATTATCATCCGAAACACAAAAATCGCGATATTTTCGTGCCGCCTTCAAAGTGTCAACTGTTACTTTACTTGCGTTAAACCTACCATTTGGACATTAATTATTGGCAAAGGAAAAGTTAACGGTTCGCGCTTATTTCCCACCCTCAACGCCTAGCTGTAATTACCTTCACCCGCAAAAGACGCTATCTTCATCTCGCGGAGGGTCGCTCGCTATTGAGAACTACTAACTAGGTTGAGGTTGGCGAAAGGCATAAATATCTTGAATAACTTGTACCCAACCGTTAGAAACTGATTCAAGAATGCGATCGCCTTTTTCTTTAGTCGCCACTGTAGGATCGCCCACAACACCACTTTTACTCAAATCCCGCGTCACCCATGCAAAGCGTAACTTTCCTTCGATACTCAGCAAACTGCCCTCTGGTTGTTCGGGGGGATATTCAGCAACAGCAGCATTCATCTTTACCTGCTGAGGCAAAATCGCGAGCATAATGCTAGTTTCCGCATCTCCCGCATGAATACCTAGCTGTTTCTCTTTTGCTGTCAGTAATTCGCTAGTAATATGTGGCACTCGCCAAGTAAACAACGGAAATACCAAAAAGTCTGCGTACTTCACATGCAAATCCCGCGCCGCAATTTCCATTACTTGCGGTTGTCCACCATGTGAGTTCATCAACACCAGTTTTCTAAACCCAGCGCGATAAACACTTTCTGCAACTTCGAGGATAGTTGCCAAGAGAGTTTCCGTACTCAGGGTAATAGTACCGGGAAAGTGCCAATGTTCGTTAGATTTGCCGTAGTATAAGGTTGGCAAGGCATAAGCGGGAATATCTGCATCCAGCTTTTCCAAGGCTTTTCCCAGTACCGCCACACCAATGGCAGCATCCACAATCAGCGGTAGATGGGGACCATGTTGTTCAATTGCCCCTACTGGTTGGATAATTACCACATTTTCCTTATCTGGCATTGCTTCAATGTCTGTCCAGGTGAGGTATGGAAAAAAGCGCTTTGGGGGAATAAAGTTGTGCATATTACTACGTGAAACAAAGTCTTTGGCAAAGGTATCATACTAAGAGGAACAAAGTGAGGCGAAGCAGTTCGCGATCGCGTCTACACTTGGCTTCGCTCGCAGAATGACATTTTAGAACGCAACTTGGTATTAATATTCGTTGCATTTAGTTAATTATCCACTTGCAAACTAACTTGCCATCTTCAATCTCCCATTTAGCGCTCAAGCGATTTTTTTTGTATTAGGCTTTGGCAGAAGTTTGATTATGGATGTTACAGCTATTGTTTAGGTAAATAGACCTTTTTTGTCCCACGCAAAGACGCACTCGTAGCAAAGAAGAACGCTAAAAAATGTGGTCTAAACAAGTGAAAACTGCTGTAAGCCTTACCTGATTTGTTGAACGGAAGTTAAGCTTGAACTGCTTTGCTTCTATATTCTTAATTGGTGTAAGCACTCATCAATTTATGCACTTTTATATAATGCGTAAATTCTAGATTTATAAAGTTCTGACTTTTTGATGGGTTGGAGAGGGATAGTGAGGCGTAAAGAATTTGTGAGTGCAGTAGCAAAAATACCAGTAGGTGTATTATTCCGGACGAACTGGGGGACTGCAAGCACAATCGAGTAATGCTAATGTATTGCTGGGGTTGAGCACGCAGAACTGACGCATCTGGCATACCCGCACAGTGTGCCTCTTAACGCGGTTCCATCAACTTAATCGTTTAGGTAATTGTCACAATAGATACTATCATTTTTTTAGGACATAGCACGCAGGGACGAGGAAAAACCCAAATGACTCAAGAAAATGGCTCTATTTGCACTCTATCCGTTGACATTGGCGGGAGTGGTGTCAAGGTTATGGTTTTGGATATTACGGGTAATCCCTTAACTGAGAGGGCGCGAAAAGAAACACCGCAACCTGCTAAACCAGAACCTGTGATCAATGCAATTGTCGAGTTAGCAGCAACTCAAGGTGAGTTTCATCGCGTTTCGGTAGGTTTCCCAGGTGTAGTGCGGGGTGGGGTAACGGAAACGGCGGTGAACTTAGATCCAGATTGGATTAAGCTTAATTTGGCAACGGAATTGTCACAGCGTTTAAACAAGCCTGTACGGGTGATTAACGATGCCGATATGCAAGGTTTGGGAGCAATTGCGGTTAAGGGTGTGGAATTGGTGATTACTTTGGGTACAGGGTTTGGTTCGGCTTTGTTTGTCGATGGTAAATTAGTGCCGAATTTGGAAATGGGACATCATCAGTTTAGAAAAGGGGAGACTTATGAGCAACAACTCGGACGTGCAGCTTTAGAAAAGATTGGTGACAAAAAATGGAACACCCGTTTAGAAAAGGCGATCGCATCTTTACAAAGTCTGTTCAATTACGATTTCCTTTATATTGGCGGTGGTGAAGCGGTAAGGGTAAAAATTCCGATGCCTGAGAATGTGAAAATTATTTCCAATATCACTGGTTTGTTGGGTGGTATTGCTTTGTGGCGCGATTAGAAAAGGCAACTATGTTCAATAAATTTTTTACTTTTTACTTTGCTGTCTGCACTGACATTTATACCCTGTGCATAAGTCTAGCGAAAGATGTTGCTAGGGTTAATCAAACTTAATAATTGAAGGAGAGGGTAAGGATGATTAATTATGCAATTGAAGCCAATAAATCAGCAAGTAGTAGCCGTCGTTGGGGCTTCCAGCGGAATTGGACGCGACACTGCACTTAAATTTGCCCGACGCGGTGCAAAGGTGGCGGTGGCTGCGCGTAGTGAGTCAGGACTACAGTCCTTAGTAGCCGAGATTCAAAACTTTGGCGGTGAGGCGATCGCTATTGTCGCAGATGTCAGTGAATTTGAACAGGTCAAGGCGATCGCTGACAAAACTGTGGCACAATATGGACGAATCGATACTTGGGTTCATGCCGCTGCTACGGGTATACTCGCACCTTTTGAGAAAATCACACCAGAAGAGTTTCAGCGAGTTATTGATGTAAACTTGATGGGACAGGTGTATGGTGCAATGGTGGCATTGCCTTACCTGAAACAAGAGGGACGCGGGGCATTAATTCATATTTCCTCAATGGAAGGTAGGCGGGGTTTACCGCTGCAAAGTCCTTATTGTGCTGCAAAACATGGTTTAGAAGGTTTCTTGGAATCCTTGCGCGTGGAGTTGCAACACGAAAAGTTGCCCATTAGCGTCACGTCAATACTACCTTCAGTCATCAACACACCTTACTACAATAAGGTTCGCACCAAGTTAGGAGTTAAACCGACAGGTATACCGCCGTATTACGATCCAAGCATTGTCAGCGACGCTATTCTTTATGTAGCGGAACACCCTACCCGCGATTTTATCGTCGGGGATGTGGGCAGAGTCTTAGATGTGCTACAAAGAATTTCGCCTCCTTTAGTGGATTCAGTGTTGGCTGTAATTGGGTTTCCGGGACAGCGAACCAATGAACCAAAGTCAGAAGATGCACCAAACAATGTTTTTGAACCAATCCAAGGCTACGACAAAGTTAAGGGAGACTTTGATAAGCTTGAGATACCGACGTTTTTAGATTGGTTAGATATGAACCCGCCTGTAAAGTGGGGTGCATTAGCCGTTGCGGCTTTGGGTATTGCTGCATTTCTCACTGGCTGGCGTAATGATAATGTTTGATATCATGTCCGGTAAATTGCTGATCCATAAAACCTCGCCCCTAACCCCTCTCCTTGATAAGGAGAGGGGAAATAAAGCAAAGCTTTATTGGGGTGAGGTTTTCTGAGAATTATGGTTAATTAATAGGACTTGAGAAGATTGGTAAAACAATACATCTAATAAGAGTGAGCTAGTTTTTTAATTTGCGGTTTGGGTCATCTACTAAATTAAATTTGTGAATTTACAAGTTGTGCGACAATTTTCACCAACTCATTTGGTTCAATTGGTTTAGCAAGATGCATTTGAAAGCCGGCTTCGAGTGCTTGTATTTTATCTTCGATTCTGGTGTAAGCGGTTAGGGCGAGCGCTGGTATTTTTCCGCCTCGCTTTTGCTCTAAATCTCGCACTTTGCTAATTAATTGATAGCCATCTTCTCCTGGCATTCCAATATCGCTCACTAGTAAATTAAAACTGGATCGTTCTAGCCATTCCATCGCCTCACTCACCGATGCAACAGCGGTAACTTTGGCTTTGGACTCCTCCAAGATGATTGTGAGAAAGTCACGGCTGTCGATATTGTCCTCTACAACTAAGACTCGGACATTATCGAGGGAGGGTAGATTTTCTTGTACATTTGCATTATCCCCTGCCACAGGTTCCCGCTCTGATTTATTTGCGTTCATATCTAGCGGTAAATTAACAGTGAAAGTTGCTCCTTTATCCTTTCCTTCACTGTGAGCATAAATCTTCCCACCATGCAACTCTACCAAGTGTCTGGCGATTGTCAATCCTAACCCCAGCCCTCCATGAGAACGGGTAGAAGAGCTGTCTGCTTGACGAAAGCGGTCAAAGACGTAAGGGAGAAAGTCGGGATTAATGCCAATTCCTGTGTCAGTCACTTGAATCTGGGCGTCTGAAGAAGCATCTGTTTTTTGCAATCTTACTTCAACTCGACCCGCTTTAGGGGTAAACTTGATCGCATTTGAGAGCAAATTGCCAATAACTTGCCGTAGGCGTTCTTGATCACCACAAACCATTTGTACCGCCGGATCAAATATGCTTTCTAGTTGAATTGCTTTAGCCTCGGCTTGCGGACGTACAGTCTCCAGTAGTGTTTCAATTAAAGTAATCAAATTTACTGTTTTTAATTGCAACTTCAACTTTCCCCGGATAATTTTGGATACATCCAAAATATCTTCAATCAGTTGCGCTTGGGATTGAGCGTTGCGTTCAATCGTTTGTAAGGCTCGGTCTGTAGTTGCTGCATCAAATTTTCTCGATAGCAACTGTTTCGACCAACCGAGTATAGCGGTGAGGGGAGTACGGAGTTCGTGGGAAACGATCGCTAAAAACTCATCTTTCATCCGGTTGGCGGCTTCAGCTTCCTGTCTTGCTGCTTGTTCGCGAATCATTTGTTCGCGTACTGCTTCCGCCTGCTTACGCTCTGTGATATCTTCGATAGTACCAACATGCCCCAATAATTGCCTTTTATCGGAAAACATCACTGATGTGCGGACATGAACCCATCGCACGATACCATGATGCTGACAAATACGAAATTCCTCTGAATATGTCTTTCCGCAACGAATCGAACGCGACCAATCAGCAAGCACGCGATCGCGGTCTTCCGAATGAATGCATTTTGCCCAACCTTCCTCCCAACTTTCATTTATTTTGAAACCATAAAATGCTTGACAATTTGGGTTGGCATAAGTAAATTTTCCGCTTGTATCTGTCAAAAAAATAGCGATAGGAGAACAAGCACTGAGGGCGCGAAATCGCTCTTCACTTTGTCTAAGTTCAGAGTTAATGCTAGCAAGTTCGGCTGCTTGTCGCTCCACCTCCATTGTTTTTTTGAACAGTTCCACAAACACCGATACTTTTGATTTCAAAATCACCGTGTCAATCGGCTTCAACAAATAGTCTACTGCGCCTAGGGCGTAGCCCTTAAACAGCATGGTTTCGTTATCACCAAAGGCGGTAAGAAAAATTATGGGAGTGTTGCGCGATCGCTCTCGTTGCCGAATCAGCGTTGCTGTCTCAAAGCCATCCATTCCCGGCATTTGCACATCCAGTAATATCACTGCAAAATCTTGATGCAATAAGCACCTTAAAGCTTCCTGACCAGAATGTGCTTTCACCAAGTTTTGACCAAGCCCTTTTAAGATTGCATCCAAAGCAATCAAATTTTCCGGATGGTCGTCTACTAAGAGGATGTTTACTTGTGGTGCAGATTGCATAATCGACTTAATTTAACAGATTTTTGAAGTTTTAAGTTCCATCCTTTATCCTGAACTAGAGTTGAGGAAAGAGGCGGAAGAACAAAGATTCACTAAAAAGGGAGCGATTTCTGTTAAAGGCAAAATTGTCGCAGAAACCACTGCCGCAATTGCAGCTTCTGGCATTATGGGACTAAGAGCCGTGGTAGGTTCTTGAACAATTGCCAAACCACCGTATGCCTTGACTTTTGCTAGTCCTTGTGATCCATCTTCACTAGAACCTGTGAGAATCACACCGATCGCTCGCTCTCCATAGGCATCGGCTGTAGATTCAAATAGTACATCAATAGAGGGACGGGCATAAGCAACAGGAGCCTCAGTAGACAAAGCAAAATGACCGGGTTCTACTAACAAATGATAATCTGCTGGAGCGAGGTAAATTTGCCCTGGGGCGATCGCCTGTTTATCTACTGCCTCAACAATAGGTAACAAACTACACCTTTGTAAGCAAGCAACCAATTCACCGTCCGAGTCTTTGTGGCGATGTTGGACAATAGCTATGGCGATCGCCAAGTTTCTCGGTAAGCCCCCCAAAATCGTCTCCAGCGCTTGTAATCCGCCCAACGATGCACCAATTACAGTAATATCAAACCCCATCAGACAACCCTCCGGTAGAGCCTTTCCTGAGTTGCTAACTCCTCATAGTAATCTTCGTAGGGTGACCCAATCAGCGTTTCCTGTTTCCCCAATCCCAAAACGCCAAACATCTTCAGACTTCCATACAACAGCTTGTGAACTTGGTCTTGAAGTTGTTGGTCGAAGTAAATTAAAACATTGCGACAGAGAATGACGTTGAATTCATTAAAAGAACCATCTGTTACCAAGTTATGCGGTGAAAATACGATGTTTTCTTTCAGAAAAGAGTGAAAAATAGCACCATCATAACCGGCAGTATAGTACTTGGAAAAAGATTCTTTACCACCTGAGCGGAGGTAGAGTTGGGTATACTCTTGCATCAAATGCAAAGAAAAAATACCTGCCTTAGCTTTGCGTAAAACGGCTTCATTCATATCAGTGGCGTAGATGCGGCTGCGGTGATACAATCCTTCTTCAAATAGCAAAATTGCCATCGAATAAACTTCCTCACCCGTAGAGCAACCAGCGTGCCAAATGCGAATAAACGGATAGGTACGCAAAAGGGGAACGGCTTGGTTTCTAAAAGCAATATAGAAACTTGGGTCACGGAACATCGCGGTGACATTCACCGAAAGACCCAATATAAAGCGTTCCATACAAGCCGGGTCGTGCAGAACCTTCTCCTGAAGCCCAGAGACGCTAGTTAGCTTTTCCGCCCGAATCGTATTCCAGATGCGGCGCTTGAGAGAAGCCATTGCATAGTTACGAAAGTCAAAGCCGTAATAGCGATACACTCCCTCCAGTAGTAGCTGAATTTCGATGTCTTCGAGTTCGTTAGGGTCTTTGCGGGACATGAGGGAGCAGGGGG
>CAXTNZ010000299.1:0-7855 GCA_964245695.1 uncultured bacterium
GCCCAATACCCAATACCCAATACCCAATACCCAATCACTTCCTATGTCACAACCCCTATACGTCGCCTTCATCTGGCATCAACATCAGCCGCTGTACAAATCTCCTGACAGCGGCGTTTCCATGAAAAGTAGTCAACATTACCGTCTGCCTTGGGTACGTTTACATGGCACTAAGGATTATCTAGATTTAGTGCTAATTTTAGAACGGTATCCTAAGTTACACCAAACGGTGAATTTGGTACCATCGCTAATATTGCAATTAGAAGATTATATTGCTGGGACTGCCTTTGACCCTTACTTAGAAGCCAGTTTGACACCCGCTGAACAACTTACTCAGCAACAGCGGGAATTTATCATCCAACATTTTTTTGATGCCAATCACCACACTTTGATTGATCCGCATCCTCGCTATGCCCAGTTGTATAACCAAAGGCAGGAACAAGGGGAAACTTGGTGTTTAGCAAATTGGCAACTGCAAGATTACAGCGATTTGCTGGCTTGGCACAACTTGGCGTGGATTGATCCGCTGTTTTGGGACGATCCGGAAATTGCAACTTGGTTAAAGCAGGGTAAGGATTTTAGTTTAGGCGATCGCCAACGCATTTACTCTAAACAGCGCCAAATCCTCAGCCAGATAATACCGCAACACCGCAAAATGCAGAATGCAGGGCAGTTGGAAGTAACCACCACGCCCTACACCCACCCAATTTTGCCTCTACTTGCCGATACCAACGCCGGACGGGTAGCAGTGCCAAATATGACATTGCCCCAATCCCGCTTTCAATGGGCAGAAGATATTCCCAGGCACTTACGTAAATCGTGGGATTTATATCAAGACTGCTTTGGACAAGTGCCGCGCGGTTTGTGGCCCTCAGAACAGTCAGTCAGTCCGGCGATACTTCCGGATATTATTAAACAAGGATTTAAGTGGATTTGCTCAGATGAAGCAGTCTTGGGGTGGACAATAAAACACTTTTTCCACCGTGATGGGGCGGGGAACGTGTTGCAACCAGAGTTACTTTACCGCCCGTATCGCTTGGAAACCCCAGCAGGTGATTTGGCGATCGTCTTCCGCGACCACAGGTTATCAGACTTGATTGGCTTTACCTACGGGGCGATGCAGCCAAAACAAGCCGCCGCCGACTTAGTAGGACATTTGCAGGCGATCGCTAAAATGCAAAACGACCGCCCCAGCGAACAACCTTGGTTAGTTACCATCGCCTTGGATGGAGAGAATTGCTGGGAATTTTATCCCCAAGATGGCAAACCCTTCTTAGAAGCCTTATATCAAACTTTAAGTAACGAACCAAATATTAAACTCGTTACCGTCTCCGAATTTCTTGAACAGTTTCCCGCCACAGCAACCATCCCTGGAGAGCAACTGCATAGCGGTTCTTGGGTAGATGGTAGCTTTACCACCTGGATTGGCGACCCCGCCAAAAATCGCGCTTGGGACTACCTAACACATGCTAGACTTACCCTCGCCAATCATCCGGAAGCGACTGAAGAAAACAATCCCGAAGCCTGGGAAGCTTTATACGCCGCCGAAGGTTCTGACTGGTTCTGGTGGTTTGGTGAGGGACATTCCTCAAATCAAGATGCCATCTTTGACCAGTTGTTCCGCGAACATTTGTATGGAATTTACAAAGCGTTAAATGAACCTATACCCTCTTATTTGAAACAAGAAGTAGAAAACCACACAGCAAAGACAGACCATCGCCCACATAGCTTTATTCATCCACTAATTGATGGCAAAGGCGATGAGCAAGACTGGGACAAAGCCGGACGTATAGAAATCGGTGGGGCGCGGGGTACAATGCATAACAGCAGCGTCATCCAGCGACTTTGGTATGGAGTGGATCACCTGAATTTCTATTTACGGGTGGACATAAAAAGTGGCGTTGCACCAGGACGAGATTTGCCAGCAGAGTTGAATTTGCTATGGTACTATCCCGACAAAACAATGCACAACAGCCCCATTCCCTTGGCGGATGTACCGGATGCAGCGCCGATGAATTATCATTTCCACCATCATCTAGGAATTAATTTGCTAACGCAATCGATTCAGTTTCGCGAAGCTGGAGAAAATTATCAATGGCATCCCCGTGCCAGCCGCGCTCAAGTAGCTTTAGATAATTGTTTAGAAGTAGCGGTACCGTGGGCAGATTTGCAAGTTCCACCAGATTATCCCCTGCGCTTGATTTTGGTGCTTTCAGATGAAGGGCGTTTCAGCAATTATTTGCCGGAAAATGCTTTGATTCCCATTGAAGTACCTTAATTTTCTCGTTCCCAGCTTGAGGTAGAAAATGCCAATCGATGGGCTGCTTGCTGGTTCCCACTTCGCTCCCAGGAGGCAGCAAGCAGCGTATCATAGTGCATTCCTGGGTAGAATCGGGCAACGAGGAATCAGTGAAGCTATCAGCGCTCACCAGAATACACCTGAGTCAAAAACCGGGTACGAGTGCATTCATGCTAAACGTCAAAACTTGAATTTTTCGTACCCAAACCCGGTTTTTTAGGGCTTGTTGAGAATTGTGCAAGATATAAAGCACTTACAAGTAATAAAATGCTGAACCTGACTAATAATGCGATCGCTATACCGATTGCCTGTATCTAATTTCAGTTATTTTTGAAGATTACCAGGCTCAGGTGAAGACTGTAACATCGGTAGATGAAGCCATTGAAGTGATAGAAGAATGCAAGCCAGATGTTCTAATTAGTGACATCTGTATGCAAGACAAGCATGGTTATTGGCTAATTCGCTTCATCAGAATCAAAGAAGCCTTACAAGGAGAATTTCTTCCTGCCGTTGCTCTTACGAGTTCAGCGTATCCCCAAGCGCGTATCAAAGCTTTCAATGCTGGGTTTTGGGAGTTTATTCTTAAGCCTTTTGAGCCTGATGAACTACTTGCAGAAGTGGCAAAGCTTACACGACTACGCTATTCGTTTAGGAAAAATAGCGCAGCATAATTTGGCGTTCTATAGCTGTTATTCTTCGCATTTAATAAAGTTTAGCAAGCATTTTTTGTAAATTAAGTATCAGTGAGAGTGATTTAAAAAGCAGTTTAAATTAATACTAAAAATCATGCTACTTGCCGATGTATAAGCAAATTTTTATAAAATAGAGGTACGAAAAAATTTTTTTGTTCAGATTATTGTATAATCGGGAGAATAATAAATCATCTGGCTCTGTTGGTTTTCCGGAGTTTAGGAAAACTGGCGATTTGCAAATGTTTACGTACAACTAATTCCCCACTCCCCAAAACCTGGGTTGTCTACCACAAGTACGCGAGAGCCAATTTTATTAAGGGAAATTTCGGGGCAAACTTAGCATAATTTTTCACGCAGTCGCGCCTGTCAGATCATGATCTGCTGCATAAATCCCGATTGCCCAAATCCCCTAAATCTTGAAGGAAAAAACTTTTGCCAAACGTGCAGCACCCCTCTTGTGCCACTATTGCGAAATCGCTTCCGTGTAATCCGGGTGCTTTCAGATGAGGGCGGATTTGGCAGAACTTATCTATCAGAAGATATCGATAAACTCAACGAACGCTGCGTTATCAAGCAATTAGCTCCAAAATTCCAAGGAAGTTGGGCGCAAAAGAAGGCAATGGAGTTGTTTCAAGCAGAAGCAAAACGACTGCAAGAACTCGGAGAACATCCCCAAATTCCGACTCTTTTGGCTTACTTTGAGCAAGACAACTGCCTATATTTGGTGCAGCAGTATATCGATGGAGAAAATTTGTTAAAAGAGTTGCAATCACGGAGGTGTTATAACTATCACGAAATTAAGCAAATTTTGAGAGACTTATTGCCAACCCTCAAGTTTATCCATGATCGCGGAGTCATTCACCGGGATATCAAGCCAGAAAATATTATCCGGTGTAAAAGTGATGGGCGATTAACTTTGATAGATTTTGGATCTTCAAAGCAGTTAACCGCAAGAGTACAAAATAAAATTGGGACTTCGATTGGCTCACATGGTTATTCCCCGATAGAACAGATTAGGGATGGAAAGGCTTGCCCAGCTAGTGATTTGTTCGGTTTGGGTGCTACCTGCTTTCATCTGCTAACGGGAATTTCCCCTTTTCAATTGTGGATGGAATATGGGTATGGTTGGGTTGCGGATTGGCGGCAATATTTAAGAAGCCCGATTAGTAGTGAAATGGATCGAATTCTCGACAAGCTGTTAAAAAAAGAGATTCAGCAGCGCTACCAATCAGCCGATGAAGTTATCAGGGATTTAACTCAAAAGCAGTTAGTGCGAGTGTCGGCACCAAATGCATCCTCATCTGTATCTGTAAAACTGCCACCAACTCAGCCGCCATCTTTACCAAAACATTCTCTACTAAGAAATTTATTTTTGGCAGGTGGTGCAATTCTGTTGTTCGGATTAGGGGATGTTTGGTATAAGCACTCTCGCCGCCTGGAAACCAGTCTATCTTCTACTCTGAGTCAGCCGAACATTAGCCCAGCTAACAGAGAAGTGATTCTCAGACATCCCTCAAAAATTACCTTGGGGAACTTTTCTTTAGCGGAAACCCTCAATGGGCTTAATAACTCAGTTTTGTCTGTCGCCATCAGCCCCGATGGTAATACGATTGCCAGTAATAGCGATCGCGCCATCAAAGTGTGGAATCTGGCAACCAAAGAGGAAATTTACACTCTCAAAGGGCATTCCAACAAAGTTAATGTCTTGGCTATCAGCCCGGATGGACAAACACTTGTTAGTGGCAGTGAGGATAAGACAGTCAAAGTGTGGAATCTGACAACCGGAAAGCAAATCCGCACTCTTAAAGGGCATTCTGACTCAGTTCATGCCCTAGCTATCACCTCCGATGGCAAAACCCTTGTTGATGGTAGTGATGACAACACCATCAAAGTATGGAATCTAGATACAGGACGAATAATCCGTACACTTTCCGGGCATTCATTCTGGGTTCGGTCTGTCGCCATCAGTCCGGATGGGCGCTTACTCGCCAGTGGTAGTTTTGACAACACCATAAAACTGTGGAATCTAAGAAGGGGACAGCAAATCCGCACACTCTCCGGGCATTCCCAAACAGTGACATCCGTTGCCATTAGCCCCGATGGTAATACTCTTGCCAGTGGCAGTCGCGACCAAACCATCAAACTGTGGAATCTCACAACTCTAAAGCAAATCCGTACACTCTCCGGGCATTCCAAAACAGTCACATCCCTCGCCATCAGTCCCGATGGTAAGACTCTTGCCAGTGGCAGTCGTGACCAAACCATCAAACTGTGGAATCTCACAACTCTAAAGCAAATCCGCACACTCTCTGGGCATTCCCAAACGGTGACATCTCTCGCCATCAGTCCTGATGGCAAGACCCTCGTCAGCGGTAGTGAGGATAATACTATCAAGATTTGGCATGTGTCTAATTAAGTAGCCCTGAACGAACTGCGTACATCAGCACGTATGAAAATCTCTTCTTCCTTTCCTCTTTCCCCTTTCACGCGGCTATGCTCTACTTGGGGAGACCCCAAGACCAAACTAGCGCTCCCCTTTACCCTTTTTCAACTCAGGTTGGTATAACTTTGGTGGCTACAGCTATTAGCGAATAACTATTAGCTGTCCACATTCTTTACATTTATTTACAACAAATTTTTAAATAATTCTTAATAGTTTACTGAAAATTAGTTTCTAGCTTGTAATAGGTATAAAAAAGATGACAAAAATGTGGCAGAAAATCTGGAATGCGATCGCTTTAATTAGTAGATAGATATATTCACATAACACTTCAAATGCTTGCTTTTTAATGAACTAGCAGCATTCGGGTGGTGTCACTGCGGAATTTGTAATGTCTGTAAACATGACTTACTCAAAAAATAAAGTCTTGGCAGGTGCAGCGATCGCGCTTTTGGGATTTGGACGAATTTGGAATTCGCAATTTCCCTTAGCTGCAAGCCGTGCTTCCTCTCCCCCCAGTCAGCCTTTAAACACTCCTAGGGAAAATTTTTCTCCAACCTTGACCCTCAAGGGACATTCCGCCTCGGTTTGGGCTGTCGCCATTAGCCCAGATGGGAAAACACTTGCCAGTGTCAGTACTGACAAGACCATCAAACTTTGGAATCTGGCTACCGGAGAGGAACTCCGCACTCTCACAGGGCATTCCGATTGGGTTAATTCCGTCGCTTTCAGCCCAGATGGGAAAACACTTGCCAGTGCCAGTAGTGACAAAACTATCAAACTTTGGAATGTGGCTACCGGAGAGGTAGTCCGCACCCTCAAAGGGCATACAGTCTCCGTTGAGTCCATTGCCTTCAGCCCAGATGGTCATAGTTTAGTTAGTGGCAGTTGGGATCAGACTATCAGAGTGTGGAATGTGGCTACTGGAGAGGTAATCCGCACCCTGAAAGCGAGTTGTGACGTCATTACATCCGTAGCCATCAGCCCAGATGGGAAAACTCTTGCCAGTGGTAATAATTTTGACAGTACTGTCAAACTGTGGGATCTGACTACAGGAAAGGAAATCCGCTCATTGAAGGGGCATTACGCCGCTGTTCATTCGGTCGCGTTTAGTTCAGATGGACAGACTCTTGCCAGTGGTAGTTGGGACGGTACTATCAAACTGTGGAATTTGTCCACAGCAGAAGAAATTCGCACCCTAACAGGACACACCAATAAAGTTTGGTCTGTTGCCTTCAGCCCCGATGGCAAAACCCTCGCCAGTGCTAGTTGGGACGACACCATAAAACTATGGAATCTGTCTACGGGCAAGGAAATTACCACTTTCCAAGGAGATGGCAAAAGACCAAATTCTGTTGCTTTCAGTCCGGATGGACAGACTCTTGCCAGTGGCAGTAAGGACAAAACCATTAAGATTTGGCGTGTGTCTCCTTAATTAGATTTCTGGCACAAATACGCGAAAACTTTAGTTTTGGCTATCAGTTGAAATCAGAAGATAGTCAATCGATATTTGCCGCGTTCCCGTGAACTACTGGAAATCACCACTACATAGTAAGTCTCATCTTTAGGCAACCTAGCTCGGTCAATTAAAGCGCTGTATTTGCCATCTTTGGCATTATCCGCAGCGACTATTTTGCCTTGAGAATCTAGCAAAACTATATAAGGAGAAAACTCTTCATAGACACTATCTACACGAATACTAACAAGTTGGTCTTTTTTGCCTTGAAACTTGGAAATATCGTAAACGCTGCCATCTTGTCTTCTTAGGCTTTGAGGTGTCAGTTCGCTTTCCGAGTCTAGACTGTAGCTGGCTCGATCATTTCGGAGTGCGAGACTATAGCGACCTTTATCGCCAGGATTTTGGCTAGTAACTGCGATCGTGTAAGTACCGTTTGCAGGCAGTCGGACAAATACGAAAGCATCTTTAACTTCACTGGTTGCTCCCCCACTGCCTCTTTTTAACAGAACGTTATTGTTGGGGTCAAGCACAAACATGAACGGATCTAAACTTAAGTTATTTGAGCGGCGTTGATCAACACTGCCACCTAGTCTAATTTGGATCAGTTGGTTTGCTCTGCCCTGAAATTTATAGAAATGGAAATATCTACCTTGAGATTTAAAGTCACCCGGAGCCAAAACACCAAAGGCGATATCTACAAAGTTAAGCTGTCTATAATTAAGTGTTTTGGATGGGGAAACAGGCGAACCTTCTGTACTTCGATTAGTAGTTGGCTTGCGACCTCCCTGCCTTGGAGGCGCAGAGCGAGGACGTGAAGGCTCCGCTGTCGGGTTGGAATATGTCGGTGTCGATGGTCTAGGTGTATATGTACGTGCTGGCGGTGTCGGTTCGGTATTTACAGGTTTGGTTAGTCTAGGTGTATATGTACGTGCTGGCGGTGTCGGTTCGGTATTTACAGGTTTGGT
>CAXTNZ010000300.1:0-7831 GCA_964245695.1 uncultured bacterium
GACGACATTAAGCCTTTGCCGATTCCTGTAAGTGAGTTACCACCGCCTTTGAATGACAATGTAATTTTTCGGCAAATCTCTAGTGGTGGCTTTGCTGGCAAAACCTACGAAACTGTGTTGCTTAATGACGGGCGTTTAATGCGGTATGAAATAGGTGATGCTAATGATTCTCAGCGTCGAGTTTGGCGGATTTCTCCACAACAAGTGCGACAGTTTCAACAATTGCTAGAAGAGCAGAGATTCGATGAATGTGAGAATCTAAGCTACCCAGCCACCAACGGTTCTGCTGATTATATCACATATACTGTCACCAGCGATGATACTACAATTCGCTACAACGATATTTCTCAAAATAACCTACCCAAGAATTTACAGGCAGTTGTCAAAGCTTGGAATCAAATTCGCAAAAGTTATCAGTAATTGGGAATTGGGCATTGGGCATTGGGCATTGGGCATTGGGAATAAGAGATTCTTTCCATTCCCCATTCCCTCTTCGGGTTCGCCAGTTGCCTCAACGCTCTTAACCCGCGCACGGCGCTGGACTCACCATTCCCCATTCCCCATTACCTATTCCCCATCCCCTAATCCCCGGTTTGTTTATCGACTTTTAGTAGTATTTATTGTGATATAATATGCGGTGTAATTAATACCTTTAAGGATAGATGAGCGATCGCGGGGGAAATTCTCATCATATTTGGGTGCAAGTTGATCGTTCACCCCTGTCATCACAAAAATCTGGAAATTCCTTCACTGCTCACTTGAAAGAAACTAATGAAATCTTGACGGTCAGTGAGGCGAGGAAGTTTCATTTGACCTGGATTCCATTCACCCGCTTTAGTTTTTGTTACAATATATCGCTCAAACTCTCCTGCTGGTACATTGATTACACGCAGAGGCTGAAGTACATTCATTCTTCGTACTTCTGTATACGACGTATTTGATTGGCATATAGATTGCTCTGTATCCGTTGCGAATTTCTCTAAATCATCTGGAAGAGTGGAAAAATCAACAGCAACAACGTAATGAGGAAATGGTTCAGTAATAGCCGTACATAAATACTCGCAATACACACAATCATTCTTTTTTGCAGCTTCCTTCATAGCGACTGTTATGTGTTCTTCACTCATCTTTTCTGTTGCTATATTTACCTCTTTGCCTAGACGACGAGAGTAGACAAATAAAAATGGTTGAGTAGAAACTACTTTAATAATGTCGCCGGGAATGTATGTGGTAAAACCAAGATAATTAGAAATACAAAATACATACTCCTTGCCAGCTTTGACATCAGCTACTGTATATCTAGTTGGAGTATTTCTATTATGGAACTGCCAGTTGGTATACTCATCAATATCTAAAAATTCATAGAAAGCATTTTTAGGCAGCAGTACCATAGCTGGGTCGTGGATATCATACTGAAATCCATAGAAGCCTTCGGAACCAACATAAAACTGAAATATTATACTTTTGGGTAAATTTTTTTCGATCCAGTTCTTATATTGAAATGGATTCACGCCTCCTAAGCTCAAGCATAATAAATTAGTCCAGATTTGAGAAATTTTCAGCTTGCCATCTTGATAATAAAACTGTTCTAACTCCGCCGCACGTTTTGGATTTACCTCTGCCAAAGCGGGGAATAGTTTTCCATCAAAAGCATTTTCAAGCTGCTGGAGAAACATTAATCCATAAGTGCTAACCCCACTCAAACGCGTGACATTTTTTTGTACATAATAAACCGCTATTTGGAGAATTCTCTCTTCCCAGTCTGGAATCAGTTGAATGTTGCGGGGAGGTGCAAACGGATTATCTGGAGGGCTGTTTTTTGCAAGCCAGCCGGTCATAAATGCTAGAGATTTTCTTGTGGCTCCAGTCCCTATCGTTCCACAATCACCGCTTGCATGTATGAAAAGAGCTTCACCCTCTAATATTTTTAAAGCTTGAGAACCTACACGATAAATAAAACAATTTGTTGGTGCTGAACTTGCAGCCCACAAATTATTTTCAAATTCTTGATTGTATGGAAATAGTTTAGGTGTTCCAGTTGTTCCTGAAGTTTGAATCCAGTGTGTCAGAGGGTCTGGAGAAAGTACATTGGTTTCCCCTGCAATAATTCGCTCAACATACGGTTTTAAATCGCCGTAATGCTGAATAGGGGTTTGAGATTGAAAGTCTGCAATGCTTTGAATTGAGGCATAGCCCCTTTCTTCTCCAATCGCTGTATTTTTCAGTTTATTTAACATAGAAAGAAGGAAGCTTTCCTGCAACTCGAAAAGATTCTCATATTCAGTAAGCCAAGCTTCCATTTCGGTTTTAATTTTCGAGTACATAGTAAGTACCTATTTTGCGTTTTGTAGTAAGCGGACATAAAACAACGTGCTTACTTCTATATGTAAAGTTTAGACTAGTCAGGAGTGCAAAACTCCAAATATTTACGACGATTGATGTATATCAAATATAAGCGCACTCACCCAAAACTTGAGCAGGGAATTTATAGTATATTTGAACTAAAAATGTCACAAGGGCAATTCCCGGATGCGATCGCCTACGGTGGGCAGAACGCCTTGATGGAAACCCCTCGCGATTGCCTTGCCTTGCAGTATCAGTAATTGGGTTTTAATTTCTAAAATAAAATTTTACTTGACAACTAGCTACGTCCTGCTCTCATCTGTAGTGCTAATATACAACCAAAAGTTAGCACTTACTACATACTGCCAATGTTTTATTATTTTGCGTATGGATCTTGTATGTGTCCGGTGGATTTGAAGCGATCGCTTGGTGAAAACACGCATCTTTATGTCGTCGGTGCTGCAACGCTCAAAGCTTATAAATTGGGGTTTTATCGCTTTTCCCCGACGCGCAAATGTGGGGTTTTGGATGTGGTGAAAGATGCCAAAGCTAGCGTGACCGGTGTACTTTATCAGCTACCTTGGCGATTAAGCGATCGCCTGGATTTAAGAGAAGATGTACATCATGGCGGTTATCGGCAAGAATTGGTAGATATTCATTGCCAAAATCAAGTATACAAAGACGTTCGCACTTATGTAGTAGTTGAGAAGCTGACAGCGGAAGTCGCGCCTAACGATTGGTATTTGAACATTGTTTTGCGGGGTGCCCTCACCTGCGGCTTACCAGAAGAATATTGCTGGAGTTTGTTTAATCATATGTACCAATTACAGCAAAGCAATTTGGGAAACCAAACCAAGCGCTCGGCTTAAGAATAGAAAACTTTTGTGAGTATCTTAATTTATATATAAGACAAGCATTAATTATAAGCTCGTAGTAGGTACGAAGAGTGCCACTTTCAGCGCTGAAGCGCTAACTACGAATATTCGAGGTATAAAAAAATGGCTCATGCTTGCTGCGGACCAGGCTACGCTTCCCCAGAAGCGGCGATGAAGGCAGAACCAGAAAAAGTGCTGTATACAATTGCACTCTACACAGGTACGGGTATCGAGGAACCGGATTATCTAGCAACAGTAGACGTTGACCCCAACTCTCCAACTTACTCACAAATAATTCATCGCTTACCAATGCCTTATATTGGCGATGAATTACATCATTTTGGCTGGAATGCTTGCAGTTCTTGTCACGACGATGCAAGTAAATCGCGACGCTTTCTGGTGATTCCTGGTCAACGGTCTAGCCGCATTTATATTGTTGATACAGCAGATGCAAAAGCACCAAAACTGCACAAAGTCATTGAATCAGAAGAAATCAAGGCAAAAACCAACCTAACCGCTCCCCACACAGTACACTGCCTCGCAGATAGTAATATCATGATTTCCATGCTAGGCGACAGCGAGGGAAACGCGCCTGGTGGCTTTTTGTTGCTGGATAAGAATTTTGACATTACTGGACGCTGGGAAAATAAAGCTGATGGAATGAGCTTTAATTATGACTTTTGGTATCAGCCGCGTCATAATATCATGGTAAGCAGCGAGTGGGGCGCACCGAAAACGTATTATCCTGGCTTTGATCTCAAAGATGTCACAGATGGAAACTACGGTCATCAGTTACATTTCTGGGATTGGTTGAAGCACGAGATTATCCAAAGTGTGGACTTAGGGGAAGAAGGGTTAATTCCTCTAGAAGTGCGCTTTCATCATCATCCTGATAGCACTCATGGGTTTGTTGGTGCAGCACTCAGCAGCAATATTTGGCATTGGCACAAGAAGAACGATAATTGGCAAGTAGAGAAAGTGATTGATGTGCCATCGGTGGAGGTGTCAGGCTGGCAAATTCCCGTACCATCGTTGATTACTGATATCTTAATTTCAATGGACGATCGCTATCTTTACTTCTCCAACTGGCTGCATGGAGACATTCGCCAATATGATATCAGCGATTCCTCTGATCCCAAACTCGTCGGTCAGATTTGGTGCGGTGGTTTGCTAGGTAATAGCCGCGAAGTTCAAGGTAATAAATTAGCTGGTGGACCGCAGATGTTGCAGTTGAGTCTCGACGGTAAGCGGCTTTATGTGACAAGTTCCCTATTTAGCACTTGGGATAATCAGTTTTATCCTGACTTGTCCAAGACTGGTTCATATTTGTTGCAAATTGACTGCGATACTGAAAACGGGGGATTGAAAATAAACGAAAACTTCTACATTAACTTTGGTAAAGAACCAGCAGGTCCCGCTCGCGCCCATGAAATGCGTTACCCTGGCGGTGATTGCACTTCTGATATTTGGGTGTGATATTTGCCTTGGGGCGGCTTGAAGTGTCTGACGCCAGACGCTTCAAGCCGGGAGACCCGTCCAACGCGCTGGCTCCCCCACACGAGATATGATGAAAATCTATGAAGTAGAATTGGTTAATCGCAACCACTTTGTTGTCGAAGTGGCTGAAAATCAGTATATTTTAGATGCTATAGAAGCATCTGGTTTGCGATCGCCTGTGGGCTGTCGATATGGTGCTTGCATTACCTGTGCAGCACGTCTGATTGAGGGAGAAGTTGATCAATCCAAAGGAGTTGCACTTAAACCAACTCAGTCAGCTATGGGTTATGTGTTACTTTGCATTGCCTATCCCCGCTCAAATTGTAAGTTTGAAGTGGGTGTTGAGTGCCAAGAAGAACTTTATATTAATCCTTTTAAAAAAAGTCGCTGATTGTAGATAAGGTAAATTGAAAGGCATCAGCTTACAGGGGTTTTCAATTCAATGGACTACATTCACTCCACCTCACAAGAACAGCCCCTTCCCTAAAGCGCGTTGGGGAGTAAGCCTCAAAGCCTCTAACGCCACATCGCTCAAACTCCTCCACCCCCGCACTTCTTGTGGCTCCTCCTTGTAGGAGAGAGGAATGGAAGCGACGTTTTGGTATGTTCTATCAGAATGAAAATCGCTGTAAAAAAGCCGCGTTTTTCCACCGAAAATATAAAATAATTTTATGATAAACCCCCGTCAACTAGCTTTTATCGCCTTGCGAGAGGTTCACAAGGGGGCTTATGCTGATGTAGCCCTTGACCGAGTACTGCAAAAAGTTAATTTATCTGATAGCGAATCTCCAGAAACACTTAGCGATCGCCGTCTGGTGACAGAATTAGTTTATGGCAGCGTCAGAAGGCAGCGCACCCTCGATGTCCTCATCGACCAACTCGCCAAAAAGAAATCTCATCAACAACCTTTATACCTCCGCAGCATCCTACATCTAGGTTTATACCAACTGCGCTATCAAGAGCGAATTCCAGCATCAGCTGCTGTTAATACCACCGTCCAACTAGCTAAAGAAAATGGCTTTTCTGGACTCACGGGTTTTGTTAATGGTCTGTTGCGACAATATATCAGAAAAGCCGGAGAGGAGGAGAGAGGGACAAACCTCAATCCCAACTCGATTGACCCTTTACAATTACCAGAAAACCCTGTGGAACGCTTGGGCATTTTGCACAGCTTTCCTGACTGGATTATTGAAGTGTGGTTGAAACAGTTTGGTTTTGCAGAGACAGAAAAACTATGTCAATGGATGAACCAAACGCCAGCTATCGACCTGCGGGTGAACCTTCTTCGCACTTCAGTTGAGGAAGTTATGGCGGCGTTGCAATTAAAGGGTGTTTTAGTCAGGCGCGTTACTCACCTACCCCAGGCTTTACGATTGATTGGTAGTACTGGTCCAATTCAAAATTTACCTGGTTTTAGCGAGGGTTGGTGGACTGTACAAGATAGTAGCGCCCAGATGGTAAGTTATTTGCTCGCTCCGCAACCAGGCGAGGTAGTGATTGATGCTTGTGCTGCACCGGGAGGGAAAACAACCCACATTGCCGAATTGATGGGGGATAAAGGGAAAATTTTTGCTCTTGATCGCACTTCCTCTCGTCTCCGCAAACTCAAAGAAAATGCTCAAAGACTGAATTTGCAATCTATTCAAATTTATACTGGCGACAGCCGTAACTTCCCCCAGTTTGAAAACACAGCTGACCGCGTATTACTTGATGCACCATGCTCTGGTTTGGGAACTCTGCACCGCCATGCTGATGCTCGTTGGCGACAAACACCAGAGTCTGTTCGGGAACTCTCGGTGCTGCAAAAAGAATTATTAGCACATACATCAAATTTTGTCAATATTAATGGTGTATTAGTTTACGCAACTTGTACATTGCATCCAGCAGAAAATGAAAATGTGATTGAGTCATTTTTAACGTCGTACCCAAATTGGAAAATAGAGCCTCCAAGGGTGGATTCACCAGTCGCTAGGTATTGCACACCACAAGGCTGGATCAAAGTATTACCCCAGCAACAAGAGATGGATGGCTTTTTTATGGTGCGCTTAAGAAAAACAAACAATTAAGGGTAAATACTGTTTGTGATTTTAAGATTGGTTATTAGTCATTAGTCATTAGACCTCTCTGGAAATGAGATATTGACCCTGACCGCACAAGGCTTTTATGTTCTTTTTCAGAGATGTCTATTAGTCATTAGTCATTAGTAAAAAATCTAGACTCTGGACAAATGACAAAAATCAAATTACAAAATTCAATTACAAAGGACAAAGCAATGGTTGCTAATTCCAATGTGAAAAACTTAGTGAAAATTCTGATTGGCGCGGCTTGGATTGATGGTAGAATTCAGCCAGAAGAACGGCAATATCTTCGCGAAATAGCTCAAGCAAAAGGTTTGGCTAGCGATCCAGATATTAAGCCTTGGTTGTACGAATTGGTTCCCGTGCAGCCAAACGAGTGCTATAACTGGGTGAAGGATTATTTAGGCGATCGCCCCACCAATCAAGATTGCGATAACTTGATCGAAGCCATCAGTGGCTTAATTTACAGCGATGGTGAAGTGGCGACTGAAGAAGCCAGACTACTAACGAAATTACAACAATTATCCACGGAGAATGATTCGACCCAATCCCGTCATAATGCCATTCTCAAACAAATTCAAAAGCTTTATCGACGCTGGGTGGAAGTTCAGAACTAAAGTTAAAAGTCAAGAGTCCATAGTCAAAAGTCAAGAGTCTAAATTTCACTGTTGACTATTGACTATTGACCATTGACTATTGACCATTTAAGACTTCGGTTCACCTAGACCCGGAGTTTCTTCTTTTTTGACTTCAGGTACAATATCAGGACGCTCTTTGCTTTCCCAACCAGGGGGACGCTTAGAGTTGTACCAAGCGATCGAACCAATCGTCACAGCAGCAATAAAACCCACCACATACACTAAAGTGGCAGATACGGGAAAATGGGGAGCGTTTGCAGCTGCTTCCGCTGCTGTTTGCATTAATAAATGCACAAGTATTTTCTCCTATTGTCGGCAACACTACTTAAGACCCTATAAAAAGAGCGTGTCACACGCATCCCCCGCAAGGGAGAGGGGGAGATGAGGGATTGGGGGAGAT
>CAXTNZ010000301.1:0-7827 GCA_964245695.1 uncultured bacterium
AATCCTTTAATCCGCTCTCAAGTTCTTCAATCTGTAGGAGAGTTTGATTCCGCATTTCCCCATTGTGCAGATTGGGATTATTGGCTGAGATTGGCAGCTTGTTGCTCTTTTGTTGTAGTTCCCAAACACCAAATTCTCTATCGTCAATCTTCAGGAGGAATGTCTGCCAAAATTGATGGAATCGAGAAACAACAAATTATGATGTTTGAAAAGGTATATGAAGCAGTTCCACAAGAACTTCAATATCTGAAAAATCATTCTTTGGCTTGGGTTTACCGTTATTGTGCCGAAAAATTTTTGCAATACACTACCAATAATATTAGTGATGTTAATCGATCTGGTCAAAAATTGTGGAAGGCAATCCGCCTTTATCCAAAAATTATCTTAGAAAAATATACTCAAAATTTGATTAAATGGTTCATCAAAAAATCGGTATTGCTCCGGCTTTCATCAGTAAATTTCCAGCAAAATCGGAGTATTAGTAAAGTGTAATTAACGGAAATCATCACATGCCAACAATATCAGTCGTTATCCCAGCATACAACGCTGAACGAACTATTTTAGAAACAATCGCATCAGTTCAGCAACAAACTTTTTCCGATTTGGAGCTAATTGTTATTAATGATGGCTCAACTGACACAACTTTAGAACTGCTAAATACAGTTACAGATTCTCGGCTAAAAATTTTCTCCTACAGCAATGGTGGTCTACCAACCGCTCGCAATCGTGGTATTTCTCGTGCCACGGGAGAGTTTATTGCCTTTCTCGATGCCGATGATTTATGGACACCAGATAAATTAGAATTGCAACTAGCAGCTTTGCAACAACATCCAGAGGCAGGAGTTGCTTATAGCTGGACTTCTTTTATGGAGGAAAAAGAAGGCTCTTTATCTTTCAAACCATCTGAACCCGTATTTTTTGAAGGTAATGTTTATGCCAATTTGTTAGTTGGCGATTTTATTTACAATGGCTCAAATACTTTGATTCGCAAACAAGCAATTGAGTCAACAGGAGAATTCGATCCTACACTTAAATCTTGTGAAGATTGGGACTATTGGTTGCGGTTAGCGACTCGTTGGCATTTTGTTGTTGTTCCCAAGCACCAAATTCTTTATCGTCGCTCAACAGGAGCAATGTCTTCTAAAGTTGAAGTGATGAAGCAAGCATGTATTATAGTGATGGAAAAGGCATATCAAGCCGCTCCACCAGAACTTCAATATCTGAAAAATCAAAGCTTTACTTCTTTTCACAAATATTGTGCAGATTTGTATCTTAAGCACAGCACTGACATGAGTGGAGTCAAAGAAGCTGGGCAACATTTGTGGATGGCAATTCGGCTACAGCCACAAACTTTACTAAACAAAAGATTTCAAAAGTTAATATTGAAATTTATATTGCTAAGAATATTTTCACCTGGGATTACTAACAATTTTATCCAGTTATTCCACAAAATTCGCGCAAATCGTCAGCCTCTAGTCCAATGATGAAATTTTCAAGAGTGCTAAGTACTTCACCAGACTTGTTGACATATCCCAATTTTCAGCAGGACGACCAATCGCTAACAGCAAACACCCCATCACAGCCAACGATCGCTTTACTACCATATGGCGATCTAATCGAAGATTTTTTAGACAGCATCGGGGTTTCATTCGAGGTTTTCTGCAACGAGTTTATGGGTAGCTGGATGTTCGGCTACATCGATGCTTTGCAAATGGTCGGTGTGCGAACGGTGTTGTTTTGTTTTTCGGCTAATGTTGCTGAACCATCACGCTTTACACATACACCAACTGGTGCTATAATATGCGTCCTGCCGGCTCCCAGAATCTACCGCGCCTACCGTGGTGTTCGACGCCAAGCCCTCAATGTTTCCGGGGTGAACGAAAATGAAAAGTTTAGCGATGTCTACGCTACTCACAGTAGCCGCCCTTCCTTGTTAGTAGCACTCAAAGACGCGGTTAAGAATTTAGGCTCCTACCTATCTACACCTCTGCGGTTGCTTGCTGTGGAACTACGGCGTGAAGGCTGCAATGCGATTTTGTGCCAAGAGTACGAGTACGCCCGCTTCGACGCTTGCGTACTTTTGGGGAAGTTGATGCATTTGCCGGTGTTTGCTACTTTCCAAGGTGGCGACAAACAGCAAAGCTTTCTGGAATACCCTCTGCGTCCGTTAGCGATGCGGGGATGTGCAGGGTTAATCATCCCCACGCAAAGCGAGAGTCAGCGGGTAAGTGCCGACTATGGGGTATCCTCTGCTAAGGTAGCCCGGATATTTAACCCACTAAATGTGGGAACATGGCGTGCTACCAACCGCAACGAGGCACGGGCTGCGCTGGGCATCCCGCTTGATGCTAAGGTGGTAGTGTGGCACGGACGGGTCGAGATAGAGCGCAAGGGGCTGGACGTACTGCTTGACGCTTGGAAACAAATATGCTATAAGAGACCTGAAAAAGACCTGCGGCTACTGCTAGTGGGAACAGGTAGCGATGCCAACAAACTGCACCAACGCCTCGAAAGTATGCAACTGCGGGGCGTGATGTGGGTAGACGAATTTGTGCGCGATCGCACCCGAATTCAACAATACCTTTCTGCTGCTGACGTTTACACCCTTCCGTCCCGACAGGAGGGCTTTCCAGTAGCGCCGGTTGAGGCAATGGCTTGCGGTTTGCCTGTGGTAGCCGCTGATGCTCCCGGTGTGCCCGACATTCTTGAGGAGGGCGAGGCACATGGTGGGCTAGTAGTCCCCCGTGGTGACGCGACTGCTTTGGCGTTGGCGATCGGTCGTATTCTTGATGATGAGGCTTGGGGGCACGAATTGGGCAAGCTTGCTCGGAATCGGGCAGAGAACTACTTTTCGCCTGAGGCGATCGGCAAACAACTGAGTGACTTTCTCTTAAGCCAGAAGGTGTGTGAGAATTGAGGCTAACGTTTCACGGGATGTGGAAAAAGAGTAGGCTGATTCGCGAATGATTACATGAATCAGCCTACTCTTTTTGATATCTAGTTTTACCAATTGCGAATTTCTCCCAAACGTAAGATAAGAATTAAAGCATTATTATGACCTCTACCTAATTGAATTAATTGGTATCACACTGTGCTGTAAGGTAAGATAAAGACTTGCCGCAATTTTAGTATATTATGGCGCTAATAAAACAGGGAATACTCGAATTCCAAATAGCTTTTATATTGACATAAATACTAAATCCGAAAACTACGAATACTAAGTATAAATCAAGCAAATTATCTTTTGATTTTCCTATACAATAGTGACGGTAAAAACATAATGATTTGCCAATAAAAGCGTAGATGATTAACTTTGAAAAAATTAAACGAATACCTAACAAAGTTAAGAGAATATTTCTACAATTTCCTGTCATTAAAACTACATCAGAGCTAGTTTATAAAAAAGAAATTGAAAAATATGTTAATTATTTACCAGAAATTTCCCCAAAAGACTCAAGTTTGGTTGACTTTCTGCGTCATGAAGGAGCTTTTGTTACCTCTTTACAAGCACTGGAAATTCCCTCTACATCCCTAATACTCGCTAGCGCCGAAAAGCTTTTACCAGAATTACTAGAATTTTCCAGCAATGAAAATCATGTAATTAGTCTGCCTTTATTCAAATTGATGAAGTACCCAGAAATTTTTCTTTGGGGACTCGAAGAACGATTACTTAATATTATTGAAAATTATATTGGTCTTCCAATAGTCTATCATGGCGCACATTTTCGCAGGGAGATTGCTAACGGAAAACTAATAGATGTAAGGCAATGGCATACAGATGTGGAAGATTATCGCATGGTCAGAATCATTGTCTATTTGAATGATGTAAATTTAAATGGTGGACCATTTGAATACATTTCAAAAAATTCAACTTCATTATTACGTCAAACTCTTCAATACAGTTCTGGTTTCGTGTCAGATGAAGTCATAAAAACCCTTGTACCTACATCAGATTGGAAAGCTTGCACAGGACGTTATGGCACAGTAATTTTCAGTGACACACGCAATGTTTTTCATCGTGCCAAGCCACCTGTAGAAACAGACCGATTTTCAATTACTTTTACCTACACTTCTAGACGACCTGTAAAAATCTTTAGCAAAGTTAAATTGTCTATAGATGAGTTGCTAGGAATTTCAAACAGACTATCCAAACGTCAGAGCCAGTGTATTTTAAAATATAGTAATTTGTGATGAGTAACGAGAACCGGACGAAAATATTTTAGAGGTCATTTATAAACTAAAGATTAACCGGAAGTAGGGTGCGTTAGGCACACTTTCAAGCAGAATTTTGGACTAATTGATGAATTTTGCGCCGTAACGCACCGCTAAGTATAATGCGTTACGCGCTTCGCGCTTCGCACCCTACACATTTAAGATTTACTTTATAAAATTAGGGGTAGGTCTATTGTGCCGCTATACGCGATCGAGATTACGACGCTTTTGGGCATCGTGCAAAGCCACAGACACGATGCCTCTGGTTAATTACATTACCGTATTGAAAGTTGAGGTAGATCCTACAACCAGGTGGATAGCCAGGTGGATAATTATCACATTCTTTTGGATGCTATCAGCGACCTGGGCGATCATAACCAGGTGATAGTGTTTCTATTGCTATATCGGAGATTACCGTATTCATAGTACAACCTGAGATCGTGACTGAAACAAAGTCGGTCTTAAACATGAAAAAAGTTTCTGTAATTATTCCGGTTTATAAAGTCGAGAAGTATATAGATGCTACGGTGCAATCCGTTCTCGCTCAAACTTATAAAAATTTTGAGATTCTCATTATTGATGATGCTTCTCCTGACAAGAGTATAGAGATTTGTCAGAAATTCACAGACCCCAGAATTAAAATTATTCACCAGGCAAATCGAGGATTAGCTGGAGCTAGAAATACTGGTATTCGTCATGCCCAAGGAGAATATTTAGCTTTTTTAGATGGAGATGACCTTTGGCTACCAGAGAAGCTAGAAAAACAAATTGATCATCTGGAAAATTCCCCAGCCGTGGGTGTTAGTTTTTGTCGCTCTGCTTTTATCGACGAAGTGGGAAAACCCTTAGGTACGTATCAGATGCCTAAGCTTAAAGGAATCACCACACCTTATTTACTTTGCCGCAATCCAGTTGGCAATGGCTCGGCTCCCGTGGTTCGTAGGGAAGTTTTTGAAGCGATTAAATTCCCAGATAATCTTCATGGTAATGTAGAAGATTTTTATTTTGATGAACACTTTCGTCAATCGGAAGATATTGAATGTTGGATTCGCATATCGATAGAGACGAATTGGCAAATCGAGGGCATTTCTGAGGCTCTAACTTTATACCGAGTAAATTCAGGCGGGCTGTCAGCAAACATGCTCAAACAGTTAGATTCTTGGGAAAAGGTGATCGAAAAAACACGCTCCTACGCTCCAGAAATAGTTAATCAATGGGAAAAACTGGCTAGAGCCTACCAACTACGATATTTAGCTCGCAGGGCAGTACGACTGCAAGATGGTTCAATGGCTGTGGAACTGGTCAATCGAGCTTTGGCGACGAACTGGCGTATTCTCCTTGAGGAGCCGCGCCGTACACTTATAAGCTTGGCTGCTGCTTATTTCCTTTGGCTTCTGCCACAATCGCTTTACAGTCAACTTGAGGCTGTTGCTTTAAAGAGAACGGGGGCTACCCAAAAACGCCGCATTTTGCAAGACCAGTCTAGTTAATATAGCGGTTCTCTATGGCAAGCGGTACGTGGTAGGGGCTATTCTGTGCTGTGCCCCTACGAATGATCTGTACTACACGCAATTGATAACCGCTATAATTGTGCATTATTGAAAGAGCATAGAACCTGGCGATACTATATTTTATTGAAGGTTGGCTCGTTTTTTTTCAGTCTTCCTATTTAGCAATTCAACCAATCAGGGGTAAAGGTGCTCTGCGCTATAACTCTGTAGCATGTCATGGCTGAAATGCTTATATAATAAAGGTTTTCCCCATAAATTTTTCACCGTTTCCATAATGAAAGCTATACTGCCTGCAAATGAAATCGCGAGGCTGGAAGCCCTTCGCCAATATCAGATTCTGGATACTATCTGTGAAAGTGCCTTCGATGACCTTACCCGTTTAGCGGCACAAATTTGTGGCACTCCTATAGCTTTAATCAGCCTAATTGATGATTGCCGTCAGTGGTTCAAATCGAAAGTCGGATTAGACGTTGAGTCAACATCACGGGATGTGGCGTTCTGTGCCCACGCTATTTTGCAGCCCAATGACATTTTCATTGTTCCGGATACACTAGTGGATCATCGCTTCGCCACCAACCCACTGGTAACTTCCGACCCTGATGTTCGGTTTTATGCTGGTGTCCCGTTGGTTACACCGCAGGGATATGCGCTGGGAGCACTGTGTGTAATTGACCGTGTTCCACGACAGCTTAGTTCAGAACAAGTGGAGGCATTGTTTACCTTAAGTCGTCAAGTCATTGCCCAACTGGAGTTAAGGCGTAATTTACACAAACTGGAACGTATAACCACCACTAGACATGAACAGATTGAAGATTTTATCTCTGCGCTTTCCCACGATCTGCGGACTCCCTTGCTAGCCACTCGCGGCAGTCTGCGTGCTATGCTAGGTGGAGCTTTTGGTCCGGTGAGCGACACTTCCAGAGATGTGCTTGAAGATTGCAGTCAGGCTAACAAAGACCTCCTCAAGCTTGTCGAAACTCTCTTAGATGTCTCTCGCTATAAAATCGAAGTCGGTAAGAGTCTAAACGGCAAGCTCCTTAACTGGAAAAATATCTTTGTCGAATCCATTATCCGGAGCAGTACAAGTTGGAAGCAAAAGTTAGCAATTACCTATAAAATTCCTTCTTCACTGCCGACTGTTTACGGTGATGAGCTTGAGATTCAACGGGTTGTGCAGAACCTGCTTGATAATGCTCTACGAGCGAGTGAGTTAAAGGGGCAAGTTTCCCTTGAAGTGGCACCGTTTGGAGTTGACAAAGTGAAGGTATTAGTGCGCGACAATGGATCAAGAATTGCTCCCCAAGAGAAAGAAAGGCTTTTCCATAGCTTTATTCAGGCACGAGGTAGACGTAGTAGATCTGGGTTGGATCTTTACTTATGCCGCCAAATTGTAGAAGCTCACGGAGGCACTATTGGTGTCGAAAGTACTCTTGGTTATGAGGGTAGCACATTTTGGTTTACTCTGCCTGTTGCCCCAATTATATCATGTCCGGCAAATTACCCGCACTCTTCAACACCTCACCTCTAACCCCTCTTTGCAAATTCGGAGAGGGGAAATAAAGCGCAGCTTTATCGGGGTGAGGTGAAGCGGGAATTATAACTAATCAATCGGACATGATATTAGCGCTAAATTCTAGGAGCAACAACAGATGTAGAAAGTCATCCTTGACAAGTTAAGCTCGCATCGCATTTGTCAAAATTTTGTTGTGTAAAGTAACCTTGTATATTTGAGCATCTAGCAAATCGGTATGAGCGATCGCCGTTTCTGGACTTTGTTAGGAACAACCTGCATTGCTACAATTGCGCTGGCTACTGCCATAGCACTTGCACCCCTTAAGCCTAGTTGCAGCACTACGTCGGAGTATCACTGGACTAATGTCTCCATCGGGGGAGGTGGTTATGTCACAGGCGTTTATCTGCATCCGCTACAGCAGGATCTTGTCTATATCAGAACTGACGTAGGTGGCTTTTATCGTTGGAATTCAGTAGATAAAAGATGGATTCCCCTAACTGACCACTTTGGGCTGCAAGAGAGCAACTACTATGGGGGAGAAGCGCTAGCACTTGACCCGAAAAACCCAAATATTGTTTACATTGCCGCTGG
>CAXTNZ010000302.1:0-7780 GCA_964245695.1 uncultured bacterium
ATTTCTCTAGCTATATTCAACGACTGTTGCTGAAATTCAATCGCCTGTTGGTATTGTCCCAACGATTGGTAAGCATTACCCAAGTTACCTAAAGCAGCTCGATATTTCCAGTTTTCTCTCTCGTCAGTTTTTTGCCAAGCTGCTATCAACTGCCCGTATAACTCAACTTGATCAGTATAATAACCCCGCAAGGTTAAAAAAATATTGCAATTCCAAAGCGGATCAAAGGCAGAGTCATAATTTTGCAACTGATAAAAGTGATGAAAGATTTCCAAGTATTCTTTAACATCATCTTTTGTTGTCCAGGGGGGTTGTTTAACAATTGAGCGATAATAATCAATAGCTCGTTGATGCGGCTCGGTCTGATCACCAGCCTTATACCGCGCATATTCTAAAACAACAGGCTGAAACTCAAACCAACGCTTACCATTGAGTTTTTCTAACAACAAAGAACGCTTAACAAGGTTCCTCAATTCTCGCTCAATCTCTGTTTGTGAATTTCCTGGCAACACTGCTACTGCTGCTGTGCTGTCAACTGCACCACGATAAACACTAATATTAAGCAATAAAACCTTTTGCAACTCACTCAACCGCTTAAAACTGGCATCCAACACCAACACCATCCCCACATTTTCCCGGCGATGGACACCTACCACTTGGGGATCTGTCAACAACTGCCGTAAATTCCCTAAACCTAAATCTGCTAGTCGTCTTAAATCAGTGTCTTGGGGATATTCTTCTTTTAATAAATCTGCTACCAAGCGCAATAGTAGGGGATGCCCATCTACCAATTCGACAAACTCCTCTAAATTTCCGCGAATGCCCAATGCAGTTAACAGTGCTACCCCTTCTTCTACTTGCAAACCTTTCAGGGGTAGCCACTTAAAGCGGTTTAATTCTGGTCTTTCTCTGGTAGTGATTAGCACCTTACTATTACCGCCATATTCTACCCAAGCGTTGAAAAAGTCGCCGTAGAATAAACTTCCCCACTGTCTATCTGGTTGTAATAGACTCTCCAGGTTGTCAATAATTAGTAAAAATTGACCAGTTTGCAAACACTTAACTAGCGCGTCTACTAAGTTTGCTTCTTTTTCTGGAACCCGAAAGCCAAATTCTGTTAATACTTGCCTAGCTAAATCGCTAAAACTTGCCGCATTACTCACATCACCCCAAAATCGCTTCGGAAAACCCTCAATTTCCTCATAAATTTTAGCTGCCAGCATCGATTTACCCGTGCCACCGATGCCTTCTATGCCAATTAGGAAAGTATTTTTATCAGTTAACCATTGCTGTATTTGGGCGATTTCTGTTTTTCGTCCCTGCCAGTAAGCTAAACTTTTGGGAGAGTTGCCAGCTTTGAGAACCCCAGGCGATTCTACTTTAGTGATTTGTTGCAATCGCTCAACAATAATCTTGACTTCTGCTGCATTTATCTGCCCGACTTGAGTCACCTGACTTTTATCGTAGCCAGTGACATTCATTGCAATGTTGTTTGGGTTACTGGCGTTGGGTTCCTCTGCCATTGGTTACAGTAGGTCAAAATTATAGTTGATATTGTAGCTGTGAACTCGAAACTTGGCGCTTGGAACTCGAAACTTCGTGTTCGGAACTCGAAACATCAAAATTTGTAGTTAAATTAACGTAAAAAAGCCGGCTAGAAACCGCAACTACACAAGCAAAACTCCGAAGTTCTGAGCGGAGGCTTCCTCCGCTCAGACTTCTCTCTGCCTCCGCAGGTTGAAAAAACCTTAATTTTGTCTTAGAGGGTGTTTGAAAAGTCATGCTGAACGTAGCAAAGCGTAGTGATGCATCTTAAATTAATCGCTCAAATCCTAGATTCTTCGTTCCGCTTTGCTCCACTCAGAATGACAAATTATACCTTTTCCAACTTTTCAAACATCCTCTTAGTCCACGCAGGTGGACTTTGTTTGTGTAGCCGCGAATTCTATTCGTCAGGCTCAAGTTAACACAAAGTTAAAAACTGACTTGGTTTGCATCAACTTTCCCAACTTGGTTAAACTTACTTTCGTCGTGAGAAGTGCCATGCATTTGAATATTGTCACCAGGTTTGTCAGTCGATGCTTGCAAAATCTTAGTTATTTCCTCAGCAAGTGGTGTATCAGTATCCAAAATCTTTTTCAGTTGTACTCGCAAACTTGCTTGTAAATCTTCATCCTCTGGCTTTTGCGCCACATCTATTACTGCTTCTTTAGCTGCTTCCTTTGCTTCTACCTTGGGACGTAACTTAGCCCAAATAGCTTTGGCTTTATTCCAAACATCTTCACCTACTTTTTCAGATGCCCCTTCTACGGCTTTATTACCCACTTTCAACAAAAATGGCAGACAGGGAGCGAGAAATTTAACGAGTAGAGCTATATCCATTGGTTTATGAAGTCTATTTAGTCTATATTACCTACATAGATATAAATTACCTTTACGCAAAATTTAGCTCAATAGTCGCTGCCAAGTTAGTTCTTTTGTGGCTTCATCGAAATGCCAGCGTAATAAGTTTGCGGGTTGATTTGGGGAAATTCCTGGTAATCCAATTGCCTGTCTAGGTGCTTCAGCTGCGAGGGCGATCGCTTGTTCTACATCACAAATTCCCCACTTCACCAGATTTTGCACTCCCACCAATAAAGGTAAAGTCGTCCCTGATAAAGTTCCATCTGGCAATCTTGCTGTGCCGTTTTTTACTTCAATTTGCCGAGTATCCCAAGGATACACCCCGTCAGGTAATCCCAAAGGCGATAAAGCATCACTTACTAAAAAAAGTCCTTTGTGAGAACTGGCGCGTAGTAGAATTTGTAGCATAATCGGCGAAACATGTTCACCATCAGCAATAAAACTACACATGACATCAGGATGGATAATTGCTGCGCCTAATAATCCCGGTTCGCGATGATGTAATGGTGGCATGGTATTAAAGGCATGAGTCACCATCGTTGCACCCAGTTTAAAGGCATCTTCGGCTTCTGTGGCGGTGGCTTGAGAATGTCCTAAACTAACGATGATGCCCTTTGAACGCAAGTAAGGAATGACTTCACCAGTAGGATCTAACTCTGGTGCGAGAGTGATGACTTTGACAATCTGGGCATAATTGCCCAAAACTCGCTTTACTTCTTCAATTGTCAAAGGTAACAGATATTCTGCTGGATGTGCGCCGCGCTTTTGCAAGTTTAAAAATGGTCCCTCTAGATGTACACCAAGAATCTGCGAACCGACTTTTTGACTAGAAATAAAATCAGCCATGACAGCAAGCGATCGCTGAATATTATCCACTGAAGTTGTCACCAGCGTCGGTAAAAATCCATCTACCCCCACATCCCAAAGATATTCAGAGATTTTCTGGAGAAAGTCGAAATTTTCGGCTTTTAAATCCGGAAATGCCAATCCTAACGCGCCGTTAATCTGCAAATCGACACCACCCAAGGAAATCCAGTCACCAGCAACATCCAGCAATTGCAAGTCAGGAGGTGCAATTCGTTTGAAAATTGTACCCATTGGCAAAATTTGCTCAATTATGCCCTCACGAACCAACAGCGTATGCAAATCTTTGTAACCGGGTACTTTAGCGTTGATAATATCTAGGGGTGTTGCTTTGCTCATCAGTTAATCTCAAATTGCAACCGCAGATGGACGCAGATGGACGCAGATAATTAATAATTATCTCAATATCATCCGCGTTTATCCGCGTTTATCTGCGGTTTAAAATCCAAAATCTTATGACTCCACTTGTCGGTATTATCATGGGCAGCGATTCCGATTTGCCCATCATGCAGGGTGCGATCGCCATTTGTGAAGAATTTGGTGTCGAGAGCGAAGTTGCCATTGTCAGCGCCCATCGTACCCCAGAACGCATGGTAAATTACGCACAACTTGCACACCAACGCGGCATAAAAGTGATTATCGCCGGTGCTGGCGGTGCTGCTCATCTTCCGGGAATGGTTGCATCTTTAACTCCACTTCCGGTTATCGGTGTTCCCGTTCCCAGCCGTCACTTGCAAGGAGTTGATTCTTTGTATTCAATTGTACAGATGCCAGCAGGTATCCCAGTAGCAACGGTGTCAATAGGTAATGCCACAAATGCAGGTCTTTTGGCAGTACAAATTCTCGCTACCCAGCTACCAGAATTACTGGAAAAAGTCCAAAAATATCGCCAAAACCTGTGCGAATCGGTAATGGCAAAGCAAGCTAAGTTAGAAGAACTGGGCTATGAGCAATATTTGAAACAGATGTAATCTCCAGAATAAATTTGGTAAATCTCTATACTTTAATTTTTATCGCCGTAAATATTGTAGCAAAGCATACAATTGTTGCTACCACTATTTGGACATGCCTCGGTGATGCATTTACTGCTATTAATAGCAGCAAAGTCAACATCAAAATTGTCTTAAAGTAAAAAAATATTAACCTTTTTTAGAGAAATTTAATAATATCTCGACTTTCCCATGCCGATGTCTGGAAATGCTGACACTGTAACAGATACAGTTACTTTATATCACTGTAGGTACGTGCTAGCAGCAGCGAAAACCAGAAAATTGTATTTAAGGCTACAGAATTCCTAATTGGTGTAATAGAAAATCAATCAACTTTATTCGTGGAATCACCAACGTTTTCAACAGAAATCATTTTCATGAATTCTGTGAGTGAGGCATTTGTGCGTTAAAGGCATAATTCAGGGGTGTTGATATTAAAAAAGGTGAGTACTGCGAAAAATAAGTTATTAACCGATATAGCGGTTTGCTTTTTTGTGCGGTACAGGATATTTAACCAACCACAGATAAACACTAATGGTACACAGATAAGAAGCGCTAGATAATGTCATAATTTTTTTCTTCAGTGCTGAATAAAACCTAGTTTAATGAGTGCTAAATGTTTAAGTGTTGAGAATTGGACACAGGGCATATGCCATAAAAGATATTGTCTTTCCTGTCCTCAGTCTCCTCTTTTAAGAAAATTATGCCTTCAAAGAATAATTATTAAAGAGTCAATGAAGGATAGTTGACTGTTGTAGAAAATACATAATAATTATTTAAGAATATCCGTAATATCTACAGAGGTAGCACTATCTTAACTTCTACAGTTTTGGCAGAAACTCCCCTATGACGATTGAGAACGATGTTATTTGTCTTTTGGTTGAGGACAGTAGATGGTATGAACCCAAACAAAACTTTACATGTACACCACCATAATGCTAAAAAACTGGAAATTTTCGAGCGGAAAATTTTGCAGATTTCAAAGAAAATGCTAGTTGTGGAAAAGAAAAATGCTTACACATTAATTTAAAGTTTGGCAAGTACAAAAAGGAGTATATTTTGAGTAAGATATCCCAGAAAGAAAAAGTACTCAAGCAGAATTAAGTAACACAAAAATATTGGTACTCAGGGACAAAAAAGAAGTGTTGAAGAAAGTTGTGATGATTGGGGCGATCGCCCTACTGCTTCTAGGTGGACCACTGATGGGTAATGCCTTCGCAGCACCCGCAGATGTCAACGCGGCAGTCACTAATGCTCAAACGGCTGCGGATACAGCGTTTATGCTGATTTGTGCAGCACTCGTGTTGCTGATGACACCTGGACTCGCGTTTTTCTATGGTGGATTTGTGCGATCGCGCAACATCCTGAATACTTTGATGATGAGCTTCGTACTCATGGCAATCATCGGAGTTACCTGGATTTTGTGGGGCTATAGCCTTGCTTTTGCACCTGGTAACGCCTTCATCGGCGGATTACAGTGGCTGGGTTTAAATGGTGTTGGACTAGAAACAACCGATTATCTCAAAGGGTCAAACCCGGCGGATGTTGTTTCCTATGCGCCGACAATTCCCCACCAGGCATTCATGATTTATCAAGCCATGTTTGCCATTATCACCCCAGCTTTGATTAGTGGTGCGATCGCCGAGCGGATGAACTTCACCGCTTACTCATTGTTTGTATTGCTGTGGTCTACGTTTATTTACTCCCCCCTAGCGCACATGGTATGGGCTAAAGGTGGATTTTTGGGCTTGTATGGTGGCTTGAACGCACTAGACTTTGCAGGCGGTACAGTCGTCCATATTAGTTCTGGTGTTTCCGCCCTCGTCGCCGCCATGTTCCTCGGACCCCGCAAAACCTATCCAGACCGCCTCAGCCCTCCTCACAACGTTCCCTTCATTTTACTGGGTGCTGGCTTGCTGTGGTTTGGCTGGTTCGGCTTCAACGCTGGTAGTGCGCTTGCTTCTGGTGGGTTGGCAACTGTCGCTTTTGTTGCCACCAATACAGCCGCCGCCGCCGCCGCTTTAATGTGGTTAATCCTCGAAAAAGTATTGCGCGGTAAACCAACAGCAGTCGGCGCCGCTACAGGTGCAGTTGCCGGTTTAGTGGGTATCACCCCAGCAGCCGGATTTGTCACACCGCTAGCAGCGATTTTAATTGGTGGTATCACTTCCTTTGTTTGCTTCTATGCTGTCAGCTTCAAGCACAAAGTGAATATTGACGATGCCTTAGATACATATCCCGTGCATGGTGTCGGCGGTACAGTTGGTGCGATTCTCACCGGAATCTTTGCCACCACAACAGTCAACTCAGCAGGGAAAAATGGCTTGTTGTTTGGTAATCCCGGTCAATTGGTGACACAAATTATCGCCATTGTCATTGCCTATGTCATTGCAGCTGCTGGTACCTGGATTATTCTGAAGATTCTAGATGTCACAATTGGTCTGCGAGTCAAAGAAGAAGCCGAACTGCAAGGCATGGATATCAACGAACATGGAGAAGAAGGTTACAACGAGGAATTCGGAGAGCGCATTAGCGTTACTAATAGATAGTGCTTGAAAGCGATCGCTGACGATCTAAAATCTGATTCAAAGAATTAGTAAATTTCGCGCCTCGTGTCAACTCCACCAAAAACCTTTCCTACCTGGGCATTTTTCTCCCTGGTAACCAACGGCATATTGATATTGGCGGTCATCCTGCTAGTTTTGCGACAGCAGGGTTTGACCGCTTTTTTAGAAACTACAGATACCCCTACACCAGTCAACCACAACAGTCAAGTCCAAGCTGTCACACCTGCCCAAATCACACCTGAACTTCGACCTCGTCATAAACTCAATTATCGGCAGTGGGTAGACATTCTCAAACAAGAAGCCAAAGTAGCCGCCCTTAAACCTCAGCAGCATTTAAGCATACTGGCGGGAGATTCTCTTTCGTTGTGGTTTCCCACAGAGTTATTACCCGAAGACAGAAATTGGCTAAATCAGGGAATTTCTGGAGAAACTAGCGCAGGACTATTGAAAAGATTAAATCTATTTGACCGCACCCAGCCAAAGACGATTTTTGTGATGATTGGCATTAATGACTTAATTCGGGGTGCAAGTGATGAGACAATTTTAAAGAATCAGCAACAAATTATAAGTTACCTGCTTCATGTGCATCCAAAATCGCAAATTGTTGTCCAGTCGATTTTGCCGCATGGAGGAGAAGAAGCAACCTGGGAAAGACGAGAGAAACTGCTGGCTATTCCCAACAGTCGCATTCGTAAGTTGAATCAGCAACTGAAAGATATAGCCACAAAAGCAAATGTGAAATATCTCAACTTGCATCCCCTGTTTACCAACAAGCAAGGTAATCTTCGTCCCGAATTTTCTACCGATGGCTTACACCTGAGTTCCCAAGGCTATCTTGTCTGGCGTTCCGCCTTGCAAATGTACACTCAGATAGAACTAGACAAGGAAGACAAGGGGGATAAGGGAGATAAGAAAGATAAGAAAGATAAGGGAGATAAGGGAGATAAGAAAGATAAG
>CAXTNZ010000303.1:0-7760 GCA_964245695.1 uncultured bacterium
GTCCAGAGAACGACTACGGCAGCCACGAGGAAGGCAATCAGATGATAAATCTGAGCAGGCATCTGTATCTTAAATAAGTAGTTTGACTAGACAAAAATCTGTTGAGGATTTGTCTTCCTATATCTACTACATTTGGGACAGTTATCAGCATGAGATTTTTACATTTTGGATTGCGATCTAAAATCCACGCATCCAAAATATATAACGGTTCTCAATTGAATAAAATACAGATTGTTCGTAGTCGGGGGGCGGGACTCGGGTCGGCGAGTGTGGGGCTTGTTGATATGTGATTTGATGTACTTATGCTAAAGCTGGTACGGGAATCTCCAAGTGAGGATACAAGGGAAAGCGATCGCACAATGCTGCAACTCGTCGCTGACAATCAACAGCAATTGTCTCTGACTCTGGCGAAAGCAGGCGATCGGCAATAATATTCCCAATCTCGGTAAATTCTCCCACTCCCATACCCCGCGTTGTCATTGCTGGGGAACCCAATCTTAGACCGCTGGTCACAAATGGCGACTCTGGGTCAAAGGGCACTGTATTTTTGTTAGTGGTAACTTTCACAACACTCAGCAGATGTTCAGCCTGCTTACCTGTCATGCCGACAGACCGTAAATCCACTAACATTAAATGGTTGTCAGTACCATTTGACACCAACTTAAATCCCCGATTTAAGAGTTGATTTGCCAAGGCGCGGGAATTCTCAATCACTTGAGCCGAATAAACTTTAAATTCTGGCTTCAGCGCTTCTGCAAAAGCTACTGCTTTACCAGCGATGACGTGTTCTAGTGGTCCGCCTTGAGAACCGGGGAAAACTGATTTATCCAGCTTTTTACCTAGTTCTGGGTCACGAGTGAGAATTATACCACTTCTCGGACCGCGTAGAGTTTTATGGGTAGTTGTGGTGACGACATCACAATGAGGGATAGGGTTGGGGTGCAGACCGCTAGCAACCAAACCGGCAATATGGGCAATATCTGCCAGTAAGTATGCACCAACTTCATCAGCTATACTGCGGAACTTTTCAAAGTCAATTACACGTGGATAAGCCGAATAACCGCAAATTAAAAGCTTAGGACGCTCCCTCAGCGCCTGCTCTCGAATTTGCTCATAATCAAGCCGTTCTGTTTCTTTATTCACACCGTAGTGGGAAACTTGAAACCACTTACCCGACACATTTACAGGCGAACCGTGGGTGAGATGTCCCCCATGAGACAAATCCATCCCCATGATTTTGTCACCTGGTTGCAGCAGCGTTAGGAAAACGGCAAAATTCGCTTGTGCGCCAGAATGGGGTTGGACATTCGCATGAGCAGCACCAAACAACTGTTTAGCACGGTCAATTGCCAGTTGCTCGATTTTGTCTACGAACTCACAACCACCATAGTAACGTTTACCGGGCAATCCCTCGGCATATTTGTTAGTCAGCACTGAACCTTGAGCCGCAAGTACTGCGGCTGAGGTAAAGTTCTCACTAGCAATCAACTCCAAGTGGTCACGTTGACGTTGTAGTTCTTGGTTAATTAACTCCGCGATCGCCGGATCGGCGGAGGCGATAATTTCTGAGTTATTTCTAGTCACTTGAGTTATCCTTGAAAAATTTTCCTTCAGAACGGTTGATGCGTGCTTGCGTTAGCTAGCGTCAAAGTGTTTGTCTTTTGACCAATCACCTTTGACCAATGACAAATGACAAATTTTGTCCTGATTTACTTATTATTAGATGCAACTCCGATCAATGAGTTAATTATCATAACGTTCTTTACTTATATCCAGGATGAAACTGCGCTCACCCTAAAATCTCAGTAACAATGAGGATATACACGAGGGATTAGATGCTAGTAATTTTAATCGACGATCAAATCCTTGACCCTCACAAGGTTTGCCAATCTTGTTTACTCGCTGACAAAAGCGGTCAACCGCGTTGGCGTCAAGGTCAACTGCGTTGCGGACAAGCTATTCGCAAATTTAGTGAACAGCAGCCAGACCAGTATGAGTGTATGATGGGCTTCCGCATCGCGTACATAGAATAAGCGAATCTGCGCTTATAGACCAAGCAACTGCGTTATCCTAGGCTCATAGTGACTATTTAAATTTCACCACAGGAGAACGCATAATGTCTTGGCGTGGGTCTATAACGGTTTCTGATCGGATTTTTGCTTGCTTACCTTATTTGCTGCCTGTAATTGAGGTTTTTCAATTCGGAAGATTTTTGTTCGCACAGTTTCCACCTTTGCAACTGCTGTTTTTGCCTCTCATACCATTATTGAAGATTTACTACGGTGTCAGTTTTGCGGGACTGATTATTTTCTTTGCTTTATTCTTCTTCGTAATCAGAAACGAAAAAATCAGTCACTTTGTCCGTTTTAACACGATGCAGGCAATTCTTTTAGACATTGTTATCTTTTTGTTTAGCATTCTGCTCCAGGTTTTTGAGGTAGTTCCGGCTGGTGGTTTTGCAATACAAACCCTATCCACTACCATTTTTCTCGGCATCATGGCAGGGGTTGTATATTCTATTGCCCAGTCGCTCTTGGGACGTTACGCAGAAATTCCGGCAATATCAGATGCAGTATACATGCAATTGCCGCGTTAGAAGTTAACGGGCTGCCACGGTGTTTTCCAAGCGACCAATACCTTCAATTTCCACGCGGACGCGATCGCCTACGTGTAATTGACCAACTCCAAAAGGTGTACCAGTCAAAACTACATCCCCTGGTAGCAGTGTCATCACCTGACTGATATAGGACACGATAAAATCTGGGGGAAAGACCATTTGATCGATACAAGCAGATTGCACTGGATTAGCATCCTCATTTAAAAAAGTTTGCAATTTGGCTCCAGGATTTAATTCTCGGACAATCCAAGGACCCAGAGGACAAAAAGTATCAAAACCTTTGGCTCGCGTCCATTGACCATCGCTTTTTTGTAAATCCCGCGCTGTCACATCATTGGCGATCGTGTAACCCCAAATTTTCGCGCTTGCTTCCTCTGGTGTACAGTCAACCGTGCGATCGCCTATCACCAGTGCTAACTCTCCTTCGTAGTGTACCTGTTGCGACTGACGAGGATACTTAATTTCTGTTTCTGAGGGAATGATAGATGTTGGCGGCTTGATAAAGATTAGTGGCTCACTGGGTACTTCAGTTTGCATTTCTGCCGCATGGTCTGCATAATTCTTGCCTACCGCCACAATTTTTGAGGGAGAACAGGGAGCCAAGATGTGGTAACTATCTGGTTCCAAGTTTAAATCAGTGGGTTGTCCTTGCAGCCAGGGCGGAGCATCCAACACCTGAACCTGAAGGGATATTTGTAGTAACCCATAGTAAATAATACCTTCTTGATTTTGAACTCGCACATAGCGCTGCGCCATAATTTTTGATGAATGTCCTTTTGTCTGTAATTAAAAGCTGCGATTCTTTGTAGCCATTAGGTCACAAGCCGTCCGCTATCTCACCCAATCAGGAGCGCTTTATTCAAAAAGCTGGCGATAGGTCTTGCACCCAGTCGAGATGTTTGGCAGTTTCTCGGTCTTAGATCCGAGTAGGGGCGCTTTTTTTGGCTAATGATTAAAATAGAAAACTGGTAAGATTATAATTCCTTGTTGCTTAAGATGTTGATCGGTGCTGGTATCGTACCAACGCGAACTTTGTACAAATCGACATTAGACATCAGCAGCCTTTTTGTCCATAAGGAGACACACATACCATGCAAACAGTTTACGAAACAATGTACATCCTGCGTCCTGATCTGGGAGACGAACAGGTAGAGCAAGCAGTTAACAAGTACCAGAACTTGCTTCGCGAGCAAGGTGTAGAGGATATCCAAATTCAGAATCGCGGTAAGCGTCGTCTGGCTTATGAAATTAATCGTAACCGTGACGGCATCTACATCCAAATGAATTACACTGGACCAGGAGCGGCGATCGCTCCTATGGAACGTGCTATGCGTTTGAGCGAAGAAGTGATTCGCTATCTGACAGTTAAGCAAGACGTCCCAGAGGAAAAACCCGAAAAAGAAGCAGCTTAATCAGGACTAGGACTAGGGAATTCAAAATTCAAAATTCAAAATTCAAAATTATTTTTTTGAATTTTGAATTCCCTGAAGGGGTTGCGGATTTAGCGCTTAATGCTACATTAACAAGTAGTTGCCATCTTGTAGTACCACTGCCGTTATACCTAAGGTGGAAAAGATTCTTAATCGGAACTGGAAGCCACTGTGAGCCAATCTGACACCTCCACCATCCAAACTCTTTCTACGGAAGCGTCGCACCTGCGCCAAGAGTTGCTCCTTCGCGATAAATTAGTACAACAGCTATCTCAAGAACTGTTCCGGCTAGTTAAGGGCAATACTAATTTTCAGCCTCAACCGTCCGAGGCTGAGCGCGATGTAAGTCAGTTGCAATCGTTGCGAGAACAACTGCAAGCGGTTGAGCAGCAGGTGACATTTTACCAAGAGCAGATTACGACTCGTGATGCCGAGATTTATCAATTACGGCAGACAGTACAAGAACTAAGCGATCGCAGTCGGATGTTGGAGCAAGTAGTACAGGAGTTACCTCAAATTTACCGTCGTAAGTTTGAGGAACGCATGGCTCCAGTCAGAGAAAAAGTGGCAATGTTACAACGGGAAAATCGCCAACTGCAAGCAGAATTGCAAAGTGTGAGTTACCGTTTAGCACTCAAAACCCGCACTACCACTCACAGCGGCATTGATTTGCCCAATTTCCCCCATCCCGCATCTAGTCAACCGAATATTTCCACTCCCCAGAATGCCTGAAGTTGAAACGAGAGCAACAAACTGCGGGGCAAAAAATTACTTATATTGAATTTGACATCCTGTAAGTTAATCGTGTCAAAGAAAATTTTTCTGAAAGTCTTGTATTGTAAGAGTTTTAACTCTTCAGATGGCACTTGGTTACAGCTATGCTACTTTTACCCCGAATTGGAGAGCGATCGTCTAAACTATTTTTGCGAAGCTGGAATTAAAGGGCGATCGCCAAAAATTGCTCCTCTTTGCTCTAGGTCGTGCTTCGTATCCTCATAGCTAGGAGAATGAGTATTTAAGTAAGGCTAAAGCTAGAGAGGCTGACATAGTGTGCCTTTTCGTAGTGAGACTGATTACAGAGGACGACCCTTCATAGCCCAATGTATTTTTTCAAGGCTTATTCTTGTCTTTTCCCACCAATCTCTTGTGACAAACCCATTTCTACTTATCTTTTCTAGTTTGTCCGCTACATATTTGCATTCTCCAGCAGCTTCTTCTTTATCATTAGACACTTGAGCATCTTCAATAAATCTTAAATGATTAGGTAATTCTGTTTTCATTTCTCCTGGTAGTTGGGAAGACACTTTCTCAACACGATTAGTAACCTTTTTAATTTCAGCACGTACTTCTTCCTGAGTTAGTTCCTCAGGAGATAAACTAGCCTCTGCATACCACTTAGTCTCCCCGTCGTCTAAACTTACTTCCACATTTGTTATTCGCATTTCAGTAATATCTTTTACCGTGCCATGTTCTTTACTCATAAAGAAATCGTTCACGACTACGCGGTTTCCTTGTTGAAATCTGCTCATAATTGGTAGCGCACTTAGGTTTAATTACCATGCTGTAGATACATTGTCGTCTTGCGTTATTCCAGATTAAACTCACAAAAACGAAGTTACACTAAAAAATTGCTCTAAGTTGTGCAGAGCGTGTAAATTCAGCAAGATAGGGGTAAAAGTAGCATAGCTGTAACAAAGTGCCACTTAATGAGTGTAACCCTTGTACAGAAACACTTTCAGCCATAAAATTTCGTTGCCGCGATCGCTATTTTGGGTCAATTTTTTAATCGGTCAGATGAAAAGCTTGACCTCTGCATAATTACAAAAAATATGCTAAGATAATTAACTCTGTGGAAGTGGTTGCTGCTTGTTCCCTAAAACTAAACAACCATAGCCGACAGGTAACATCAGTATTTATTACAGGTAGAAGTAGCGATTGGTTATGGCTAATCAGTAACCATAGCCAAACGTTATTGATATGGTGAGGTGATAGGGCTAGTTGAAGAAGTCATTGGGGAAAAATTGCGCTGAAGATTTATCCCTATCTGACTTCACTTCCTACCAGCCCTTCAATTTATAAGGTTCAGTTTGGATTACAAACTGGTAAAATTATTTTGACGAACTTTGGTCGTTTCCGACTGCACCTGCTGACTGCTAATATCGGCAGAAACAGCTATATTTATTCACCTGGGATGGGTAGTGTCTAACGGCGATCGCTATTGCTTGCCTTCAGCATTATTCTCTTTATGGGATAGAACCTCAGCCTGCTACTATTAAACTGTTATCGTTGACAATGCTGAAGATGTCTTCGTAAGTATTAAAAATTTCCAACACAGAGTCTAGTTGGGTAAGTTCCAAAATTAACCGCACAGGATCTTTTACATTGCAAATAACCAAGCGACAACCGCTTTGACGGGCTGCTTTTAGTCCTTTTACTAGGGGAACCAAGCCAGAACTATCCATGAAATCCACTTCAGCTAGATCAATAACCCAAAGTTGCTGACGCTGAGGCTTTACTTGAGCCATTTGTTCGCTTAAAGCCATACCACCTTGCAAATCTATGCTTCCTTGGGGTTTGAACAAAATCACTTGATATTCTTGTGTAATCATGAATTTAACTAAGTAGTTGAAACACTTCAAAAAAACGCAAAACGGAAAATTGACATCAATACTGCTTTTCTTTCAACAGAAAAATTACTGATTTACCTTGATACCAAGGAAATTCTAGCAATCCGGTTGAAATAAGTCTTGTCAGTATTTATGCCGTATAATTTGTCTTAACTTAACTTAATATAGGCATAACCCTATAAGAAATTCGGTAACAACCGTATCTTTTACTAAATTTTTATATTTTTTTGGCAAATTTATAAATTTATAAAAAATTTTTTTATGTTTTGCTTCAATAAGTCTACGAATATGCTAATAAAGCGCTAAGAACGCGGGTAAAGGAAAATGGAAAAAAGGGGAAGGGGTTGCGCGCAAGGGGTTTTAGACGCCCAGCAAAACCTTTACCCCTTAACCCTTCCCCCATAAGTAAGTAGGGCAAGGAGCGGCAATTCCTAAGCGGACGCTTTGAGGAAGGGGAATCCTTGCCGAACACCGTTGAGAAAGAAAGTTTATAGATGATAATCAATAATATCTATACAAAATTATCTATATAAAAGTTTGAGCAGCTTAATTGACACAGCACCCAACAAAGAGCAAAGATATATAGTAAAAGTAAAAATTTGTAAAGATGGCGGTGCTGGATGTCTCTTGAGTTCATATCACTAGAAAACATCCAGGAAGTAGCCCACCAGTACGGTTATTGGGCGATTTTTTTGGGAATTTTATTAGAAAATTTGGGAATTCCCCTTCCTGGTGAAACCGTGACTCTAGTAGGCGGGTTTCTTGCCGGCAGTAATGAACTGAATTACTGGCTGGTTCTCAGTGATGCGATTGCAGGTGCTGTAATTGGCTGCGAATTTTTGCCGCGCCACTAGCTGGCATAGCTGAAATGTCCTTCGGGAAATTCTTTTTATATAACTTGGCAGGGGCAACTGCGTGGGCTAGTGCAATGGTGACATTGGCTTTCTTTGCCGGAAAAATTGTTCCCCTAGAACAATTGGTTGCTTGGGCAAGTCAATTTGCGATCGCGGCGTTGCTGATCCTTGTCGCCCTAATCGTTGTACCCCTGTGGCTGGAGTCTCGGCAAGCTAAGGAATTAGGGAGTGG
>CAXTNZ010000304.1:0-7695 GCA_964245695.1 uncultured bacterium
CTGCTACGGTTCTGGAAACAGATGAAGCAACTGGGGGACGTTTGTTGCAATTTGATTTACCAGAGAAAATGTCTTTGGTGGAATTGTTGGATGTATTTGGTGAAGTACCTTTGCCACCTTACATCACTGAGTCAGAAGCCGAAAGTGAACAATATCAGACAGTTTATGCTCAACATCCAGGAGCGATCGCAGCTCCGACAGCTGGGCTACATTTTACTCCTGAATTATTGCAGCAGTTGCGCGCTCGCGGGATTAATCAAGCTTTTGTAACTTTGCATGTGGGCGTGGGGACATTTCGCCCTGTGGAAGTGGAGAATGTTACCACCCACAAAATGCATGAAGAATTTATTGAAGTCCCCCCGGAAACAGTAGAGCAAATTCGCGCTACCAAGGCATCTGGCGGTAGGATTATTGCTGTGGGAACAACGGTAGCCCGTGCTTTGGAAGGGGCGGCTCAAACTGGAAATTTACAATTATTTTCCGGTAAGACAGACTTATTTATTTATCCAGGCTACCAATGGCGGGTGGTCGATGGTCTGATTACTAATTTTCATTTACCGCGTTCGAGTTTGCTGATGCTGGTGAGTGCTTTAATCGGTCGGCAAAGGTTGTTGAATATATACAACGAAGCGATCGCTTCTCGATATCGCTTTTATTCCTTCGGCGATGCAATGCTAATTTTGCCAGAGGCTAAAAACAATTAAAAATTAAAAAGCGCTGTATGAACAAGGACATAACAACAAGCGATCGCTCTTGGGCAACAGCCTGAGTCAAATACAGCAAGCAATCCTGGGGATGTGCCAGTTTCGGTTGAACAACAGCCCACCAGGCAACTAGAAACGCCTACAAACTTGGGCGCTAGAGAGTAATGGGGGCTAGGGACTGGGGAAGAAATATCAAAGTAACTCTTCCCATTCCCCAATCGCCAATTCCTAATCCGTAATTTTTAACTTCAAATTGGCAAGCGATTAATATCTTTGTTGCAGCCAATAACTACTATTGCGGAACCACGTTCTAGATATTTGTTTGGGTCAGGATTAATGATAAATTTACCATTGTGACTCATTGCCAGCAAATTCAACCCGTAGCGGTTACGAAGTTGAAGTTCGGCGATAGTTTTACCATGAAATTCATCAGGTACAATAATTTCCACAATACTGTTATCTGGGTCAAGGTCAAATCGCTCTAAAATTGCAGGTTTAGTGAGCGATCGCGCTAGCGCAGAACCTGCCTCAAACTCAGGAAATACAACGTGATCTGCCCCCACACGCCGCAACAGCTTGCAGTGAACCTCACTAGAGGCTTTGGCAACCACGTGAGGCACGCCACCCTCCTTGACGTTCAGCGTGGTGATGATACTTTCTTGAATGTAGTTTCCAATCGCCACAATTACCGTATCAAACTCAAAAACCCCTGCTTCTTTCAGCGCAGCTGGTTCGGTTGAGTCTAATTGCAAAGCATGACCAACTAGCTGCTCTGTCAATGCGTCGGATACCCGCTTTTCATCAATATCTGTTGCCAGTACTTGGTAGCCTAATTTATGCAGTGTGGAACATACCGAGCGACCAAAGCGACCTAAGCCAATTACGGCAAATTGGCGGTTATCGTGACGTAGACTGCGAAAAAAACCTAACGATGACAGATTCACAGTTGTTTTCCTTACTTTCCCTGTCTGTATCTAGGACAAAAAATAGTTATAAAAATTTTATTTTTTGCTTGATAAGTTATATTTTATCAGTTCATATACATATATTTAATTAGTCATTAGTTATTATTTATTCTCTTCATCTCCTCTGACTAGCCCACGAGTAAATTTTCCTCCGGATAGTGAATTCGGCTGGGGCGGGGGTCTCCTAGTACAGCTGACATTAGTAGTAAAACACCGACTCGTCCGACATACATTGTAAAAATTAAAATGAGCTTCGCCGCTGTAGATACATTTGCGGTAATTCCTGTAGAAAGACCAACTGTAGCAAATGCTGACACCACTTCAAACATAATTTGAATAAAATCCAATTCGGGATCGGTGAGACTAATTAAAATTGTCGAAAAAATCACGGTTGTTATTGAACCTACCAATACACCAACGGCTTGGAAAATTAAAGATGTTGCAATTTTGCGTTCATATAATAAAACTTCTTCTTTTCCTTGAAGAATTGTTTTTGTACAACTGGTAAGAACTCTCAACGTTGTTGTTTTTATACCGCCTCCTGTACCACCTGGACTTGCACCAATAAACATCAGTACAATTGTAAGAAACAGACCAGCATTTGTCATTTTGCCAATATCAATGGTGTTAAAGCCAGCAGTTCTGGGAGTTACTGATTGAAACCAAGCAACTAATAATTGGTTACGAAAAGTGATATTACCAAAGGTTTGAGGGTTTCTTATTTCTATACATAAAAAGACAATTGTGCCTATTAATAAAAGTATTATTGTTGTAATTGTGGCAACTTTAAAATCTAGAGAAAAGACGAATTTAGCTGGTTTTTTGAGTAAGCGCTCGCGTAACCATAAGTATATTTCCATAATTACTTGATAACCAATACCACCAAAGATAATCAAGCCTGTAATAGTAAAGACGACTAAAAAAGATGATTGATAGCCAATCAAGCTATCTTTAAACAAACTAAAACCAGCATTATTCCAAGCATTCACACTATGAAAAATAGCTAACCAAAGTCCTTGACTCCATCCATGACCGGGAACAAAAGCTGGTAGAAGTAAAAATACCCCAGTAATTTCAAAAATCATAGTTGTGGCAATAATTGAGCGGATAACTTGGGCGCTACCACTCATTCCCCGTCGGTCTAAAGATTGTTGAATCGCTATTTTGTGTCGCAAATCAAACTTACGCCCAACTAGCAAAATGAGAAAAGTTGTAGTTGTCATGTAGCCCAATCCGCCAATTTGAGCTAACAACAAAATAAACAACTGTCCCCAAAAGGAAAAATAAGTACCAGGATCAACTACTGATAAACCTGTAACGCAAACTGCGGATGTGGAAGTAAATAATGCCACAATTAAGTCATTCCACGTACCATTGCTGGTAGAAAAAGGCATCATCAGTAAGATGGTTCCCACAGCAATCACAGCCAGAAATCCTAAGCAAATTGTGCGAGCAACAGTCATATCAAGGTAAGATTGATAAATTTAAATTTTTTTACTGCAAAAATAAATCGGGTTTACCCTGCCAGGAAACAAAAATACCCTTATCTAATTAAAAACACACGTGGTAGCCTACCAGTATGTTTATTTGCCTTCTTCGGCGCTGTCTTAACACCGCAAATTCATGAGTGCAACACTTTACAAGCAAATTCAGGAGTTTTACGATGCTTCCTCTGGTCTGTGGGAAGAAATTTGGGGCGAACATATGCACCACGGCTACTACGGTGCAGATGGGAAGCTGAAAAAAGACCGCCGTCAGGCACAAATTGATTTAATCGAAGAACTGCTGAAGTGGTCGGGGGTGCAGCAAGCAGAGAATATCCTCGATGTAGGTTGTGGAATTGGTGGTAGTTCTCTGTTCTTGGCAGAAAAGTTTAATGCCTCTGCAACGGGCATTACGCTGAGTCCAGTGCAAGCCGCTAGAGCCACAGAACGCGCTCAAGAGGCTGGTTTGGGTTCTAGATGTCATTTCCAGGTTGCAAATGCTCAAGCAATGCCCTTTGCGGACAATTCTTTTGACTTGGTTTGGTCGCTAGAAAGTGGTGAGCATATGCCGGATAAAGCCAAGTTTATGCAAGAGTGTTATCGGGTGCTGAAACCTGGTGGAACTTTGATTATGGTGACTTGGTGTCATCGCCCGATTGATGAATCACCGCTGACAGCAGATGAGCAAAAGCATTTACAGGATATTTATCGGGTGTATTGTTTGCCTTATGTGATTTCTTTACCTGAGTATGAAGCGATCGCCCGCGAACTACCATTACAAAATATCCGCACTGCTGATTGGTCGCAAGCTGTCGCCCCGTTTTGGAATATCGTAATTGATTCGGCGTTTACTCCCCAAGCGATTTTCGGATTACTGCGATCGGGTTGGAGTACTATTGTTGGAGCGCTATCACTGGGGTTAATGCGTCGTGGTTATGAACGTGGTTTAATTCGGTTTGGGTTGTTGTGTGGAAATAAATGAAGGGGCTGGGAACGTAAAAATTCACTCATTCAAAATTCAAAATTCAAAATTATTTTTTTTTATTTTGAATTACCCAAAGGACTAATTGCCAATCTTTTGTTAGTCCAAAATCCAAAATTAAAAATCCAACATTCTTATGAGTCAGATTTCTAAGCAAGGGTCTTCTAGTTTTCGGGGTGGCTGGTTGTATGCTTTTTGGAAGTTTTCTCGCCCACACACAATTATTGGCACTACTTTGAGTGTGTTGGGTTTGTATTTGATTGCTAGCGCTACGTCATCTTCATTTCCTAGCTTAGGGCACTTTTTTGCAGCATGGATTGCCTGTTTGTGTGGCAATGTTTATATTGTGGGGCTGAATCAATTAGAAGATGTGGAAATTGACAAAATTAATAAGCCTCATTTGCCAATAGCATCAGGAGAATTTTCGCGGGGAACTGGACAATTAATTGTGGGTATTGCTGGGATTCTCGCACTCGCTGTGGCGTGGCTGGGGGGACCGTTTTTGTTAGGTTTGGTGGCTATTAGTTTGGCGATTGGGACGGCTTATTCTTTACCGCCAATTCGCTTAAAGCAATTTCCTTTTTGGGCGGCGTTGTGTATTTTTAGTGTACGCGGGGCTGTTGTTAATTTGGGGCTATTTTTGCACTTTAATTGGTTGTTGCAACCAAACCAAGGAATTCCTTCTACAGTGTGGGTTTTGACGGTGTTTATTGTGGTATTTAGCTTTGCGATCGCTATCTTTAAAGATATCCCCGATATGGAAGGCGATCGCCTCTACAATATCACTACTTTCACTATCCAACTCGGTCAAAAGGCAGTTTTTAATTTGGCGCTTTGGGTGTTAACTCTCTGCTATGCAGCTATGATTCTGGTGGGTGTACTACGTCTCGCCTCAGTTAATCCAGTATTCCTGGTGATTACTCATCTGGTGGCGTTGGGTTTAATGTGGTTTAAAAGTAAGTCGGTAGACTTGCAAGATAAAAGTGCGATCGCGAAATTTTATCAATTTATCTGGAAGCTGTTTTTCGTCGAATATCTGATTTTCCCCATTGCTTGTCTTTTGGCTTAACATCATGTTAGAAAATTTGGAACCCAGTTCGATTTTTGCCGTTGCTGTAGTAGTTATCGGTATCGTCATTCTGATTTATTTCTCTGTGAAAACCTTGATTACTTCAAATTTGTTTCAACAAGGGGTAACTCTTTATCAGCAAAAAGATTATCAAGGTGCAGAAGCAGTTTTTCGCAAAGTGATTTCGATTAACTCTACTAATGATGTGGTTCGCTTGCTGTTGGGAGATGTTTTGATGCAGCAAGATAAGCCAGAAGAAGCAGCGGAAATGTTCTGTTATGTGATTAATCGCAGTCCGAAATATGCTGATGCTTATTTACGTCTGTCGAATGTGTTAATGCAGCAAGAGAAGCGAGAAGAAGCTATAAAAAACTTGCAGCTAGCTAAAGATTTATTGCAAAAACAGCGACAAACGGAAAAAGCTGAGAAGATTAATCAATTGTTAGAGAAAATGACAGCTAGAACAAGTAAATTATCATAGATGTAATCAAAGCAAAAGTAAGAATTGGGAAACGATAAGGAAAAGTAAGCATTTAAACCAAATGTAGATAGTTTAGTAAAAATGCTGAAGACAAAGAATTTGCTGGCTGCAACTATTATCGGCTTAGGTTTGACAAATATTAATACTGCCTTCGGTTTCATTGTAGGCGTTGATGGAATAAAAAAACCCGAGTATTTGCAGGCAGTAGCCCCTCTGAACAAAAACGCAGTTGCTAACTTTCAACAAGGCGTTAATCTCTACGAAAAAGGAGATTTAAAGGGAGCAGAAGCGGCTTTTAGAAAAGCGATTGAACTGCAACCCAACTTTGCAAAAGCTTATATTGGGTTGGGAAATACTCTCGACGATCAAGGTAAACCAACTGAAGCGATAGGCAATTATCAGAAAGCCATTAGCCTCGATGCCGACGATTCTGGAGCATACTTTAATTTGGGTTTGACTTTGGCAAGGGTGGGTAAGTTAGATGATGCGATCGCTCAATACCAAAAAGCTATCAGTCTCGATCCCAAATATGTCAAAGCTCGCTATAACTTAGGCAATGCTCTCTACAGTCAAGGTAAGGTAGTAGAAGCAATCGCCGAATATATAGAAACGATTCGCCTAGAACCTAATTATGCACCGCCTTATGCACGTTTGGGAAATGTTTTCTACGAGCAAGGCAAAAAAGAAGAGGCGATCGCTCAATATAAAAAAGCTATTAGCCTTGAACCCAAGTATGCAGCCGCTCACTATTATTTAGCAACTGCATTGTCAGAACAAGGTAAGTTCACAGAAGCAATCGCCGAGTATACAGAAGCCATTCGCCTCGATCCGCAGCATGTACAAGCTTACATCGGTTTGGGAAATGCGCTTGACGATCAAGGCAAATCAACTGAGGCGATCGCACATTTTAAAAAAGCCATTAGCCTTGATCCCAAAACTGCACTAGCCTATTATAATTTGGCAGTCACTCTCGGTCGGGAACAACAGCTAGATGAAGCGATCGCCGCTTTGAAAAAAGCCAGGGAGTTATTTCAAGCGCAGGGGAACTCACAGATGCTTCAGCAAGTTGATCGGCTGTTTAAAAAAATTAACAGCAGACAAGTAAATTAAACTTTTAACACTCTTGATTCGTAGTGAGCGGTTTACCGCTCAAATATAAAGGTTTTAAGGGCTGAGAGCCGCTTACTACATTGGAGTGCGTTTATCTGCGGTTCAAAATCCAAAATGCCATAAGTTATGACTGAAGAAAGAGGCAAAGTTTACCTTGTGGGTGCTGGACCTGGAGATGTGGCATACCTGACAGTAAAAGCTTATCATCTCTTGGCTCAGGCACAGGTTTTAATCTACGATGCTTTAGTAGATGCCCAGTTGTTGCAGTTAGTAGCACCTGATTGTCTCAAATTAGATGTAGGCAAACGCGGTGGAAAACCAAGTACACCTCAAGTTGAAATTAACAAGTTACTCGTCAAGCACTGTCAGCAAGGTCAACAAGTTGTCAGGTTAAAATCAGGCGATCCATTTATTTTTGGGCGCTGTACTTCGGAAATTGAAGCTTTGAAAACCGCAGGTTGTCAGTTTGAAGTAGTACCAGGAATTTCCTCAGCTTTAGCAGCGCCGTTACTTGCAGGAATTCCCCTGACAGATCCAGTTTTGAGTCGCTGTTTTGCGGTGTTTACAGCGCATGAACCAGACGCTTTAGATTGGGAAGCGCTGTCACGCTTAGAGACGCTGGTGATTTTGATGGGAGGGCGACATTTGCCTGAGATTGTACATCAATTGCTGCGGTATGGGCGATCGCGCTTAACACCCATTGCCATTATCCGCTATTGCGGCACTCCCCAAGAAAAAATCTGGACGGCTCAACTTGGCAATATTCTTGAGGAAACCGCTGGAGTGTCTTTATCGCCAGTGGTAATTGTCATTGGCGAAGTTGTCGGGTTACGCAGATACCTGCAATCTGAGAATATAGACTAAGACAATTCTTACTAGCCACCCCCAGCTATGTCAACG
>CAXTNZ010000305.1:0-7660 GCA_964245695.1 uncultured bacterium
TGACTAGAGATAGATTCTAACTTCTTTTAATTAGACATAAATTAACACCTTGTTATTTACTCGCTTTAATATCTAATTGCTAATATTCACAACATCTAAGGTATTTATAACTACAGAAAAACCTGAGATTGAGTGTTACTTACATTTTTATGAGTAAGTCAAATTTCACCTAGGCTACGAGATTTAACAAATTAAAGGCACTATTGACTGCACTCTGAACTGCATTATCAATAGCTTGTTATTAATAAATAACGATTTTATTGACTATTTCATATCATAAATGTAAAATTTTTTTAAATATCTATCAAAAGAAAGAGATAAACTGAAAAATAGTTAAAATTTGTTTAAATTAAATTTAACGTAAAATCCGGAGATATTTTATAAAAGTATTCGAGTGCATTTTGAGCCGTTCAAATTGCCCTAAGAATACAATTCTGGGGCTAAACAAACAAATCCTTGTAAGCACCTGACAATTACGCAGTCTAAAATAATCGCCGCAATTTATAATCGATAAGTATTTTTTTTATATGGATGCACGTAACTTTTTTAGAAAAGCAATATTCCTCTTTGAGAGAATACAACTAGATTTTTTGTAATATTTTATAAAATGCTAAAAGGCGATCGCAATGAAAAATCTTTTGTCAGTCTTGATGTTTATTGCGGTCATGTTAATAGCTTGATATATGTTTTATTCTTAATTTGTCTGTATTAAAAGATACCCAAGTTCTAAACAATTCAACATTCAAAATTGAAAATGGTAAAGCTTACTAGTAGCAAATACGCAGGCGTGTTTTTGTCCATCTACTTAAATCTGGGACAGCTTGCGTTCGTTGTAGTCAAATATAGCCGTTCTCTGTTGGTTGAAGTACAGAGCATTCTTTGGGGCTATTCTCTGCTGTGCCCAAGAGCGCGTACAAGAGCGCAAACGAGAACCGCTATATAAAAAGGGCAGACAAAATGTCTGCCCTTAATGTTACATTTATGTGTGATGCGAGCTACACACGCATTAAAACTGGCTGATTTTGTGTTGCACTAGTTGAGTTTGATTCTGGCTCAGTGCAGTAGATTTCGCAGGAGTTATTGGGACTTTCGATGAGTTTAACTTTGTAAAGCTTTGCCCCCAATTCTTGAATAGGCGATCGCAGCAAATTATTAATGTGAAGTGCGATATTCTCAGCAGTAGGGACTACTTCGGCAAAGTAAGGAATGTCTTTGTTTAAAAAGGTGTGGTCGAATGGCTCGACTACATAATCTTCTATCGCTTGATTCAAAGCGCCTAAATCCACAATCATGCCGGTGCGCGGGTCAATTTCCCCTTTCACGGTGACTTCTAAATGGTAGTTGTGTCCATGACCGTGGGGACGAGCACACTTACCGTAAATCTCGCTGTTATCTTCGTCGCTCTTGTTGGGGTGAGCTAGCCTGTGGGCGGCGCTAAAGTGAGTGCTGATTGTGAGGTAAGCTTCCATTGAGTTTCCCATATAATCTGCCCAAAGTTCAGGATGTTCAAACAACTGTATGCGGACTATTGGCAAGTGGGGTGCTAGCCGCTGCCAGATAACTCGTGCGATATTCTCTGTAGTGGGCAGAGTTTGTTGAAATTCTTGCCACACATCGTTGAGATAGGAAAAGTCTAGAAGGCTTGTAACTTCCCGCTTAATTACGTGTTTCACCTCAGACAAGTTCAGCACCATGCCATATTCATCTAATTCCCCAGCTAGGGAGACGAACAAGACATAGTTATGTCCGTGTCCAGGAAATCGCGAGCAAGCGCCAAATTTCTCAATATTCTCTGCTTCACTCAGTTCTGGCAACCAATACCGATGACTTGCGGAAAACTGAGCGCGGCGATTAACAATGCATTGCATGAGTACCCTAAGAGCAGAATTTAAAATTTCTTAATGTTTCACTGCTTCCAGGATAAACTAATTTCCAGCGCGATTGTCGGTAGGGTATAGCCTACTCCACCCTACTTCATACACTAAACTTCTGGCAAAAATCGAGATTTTATGAATTTAAACCACAGATTCACACAGATAAACACCGATAATTATCTGTGTAAATAAGAGTGTGAATCTGTGGTTTCATCTCTTTCAAGAAATGAATGCAAGAGTTCTACTGTAGGGGCGCGATAATATCGTCTCATATCGAGATATCCCTCATCCATGTTTGATTCAACTTCGTGCCCTCGCCAGCTGACCTTTCCTTTGGCGATCAATTTTGAGCAGTTTCAATCGCTCAACAAACTCCTGCTATTAGTGGTAATTTTGGCTGTTTTCGGACTTGCTTGGGTTATTCAAAATAGAAGGTGGAGACGTCGGTTGACTAAAGCAAAAATTTTATGGTTAGTTGGCTTGATTGCGACTTTAGCGCTAATGTTTGTTGTGGTGGTATTTCAAGGACTTTTTCTGCCAACTGATTCTGGCAAGGTGGCAGACGCAATTGTTATCCTGGGTCGAGGAGAACCGTTTAGAAGACAGCGAGTCGATGTTGCTGCTGAACTTTGGCGTTTCAAAAAATCGCCTGTGATTTTCGTTAGTGGTAGGGGAGATGCTGCGGAAATAATCCAGCTACTGAAGGACATAGGCATTCCAAATCAAGTGCTAGATGGTGAAAATTGTTCTTTAACTACTAAAGAAAATGCCATTTTCACAGCAGCGATACTCAAACCACAAGCAAGGCGAATTCTGCTAATTACTGACGCACCACATATGTGGCGATCGCTGCTTTTGTTTCGCGATCTTGGTTTTCAAGTCACTCCCCACAACAGCGAACTACCAACTTCTTTGAGCTTTCAGCGAAGAATTTTTCTGGCGTTAAGAGAATCCTCATTATTACTCGATTATCTTTCCCTAAAGCGGTTTCATCAACCGGACTCTCCAAAATCGGCTAATCCCGATGAAGCAAACCTGGTACAGAAAGCTGAACAATACGGTCAGCAGCGACCTTTTAAGAGTAATTCATAAAGATGCCTGTGGCGACGCTACACATATACATTTATAGATTCTTGCGCCTCACGGTGCAATCCTACGGCAATGCGGAACATTTCGTGCCCGGTGTGCAGATAATGCTCATCGTAGTTCAGCGGGAAATATTCTAACTCGTCCAGCCCATCGGCGATACGATTCAGGCTGTAGTAGAGGTGAGCCGCAGCTCTTGCTAAACTTGGGGGATTTGGTAGGGAACGAAAACTAATTTGCGCCTGCTTGAGGTCATCTCGACAGGTGTTTAAGTAATCCTGAAATTCTTCTAACAGTTCATCATCGAAGGGATCAGCGGCTAGTTGATCAATTTGCTCTTCTAGAGAATCGAGAATGCCACTAACTAAGCGATTGACTGGTTGATAAACTAGGTGCAGCCATGCCTCAATTTGGTCATCAACATCGCGTCCTGTTTGCCTTGTCGCCTGGTAACGTTGAGCTGCTGCTGTACGCTGTTGGCGATCGCCCTTCGATTTTTGGGAGCGAGCTTTTTTCGTTGCTTCGCTAACGCGCAGTTTTTGGTCATAATTTAGGCGACTTTGCGCGTCGCCTAAAACCTCGTATGCTGCATTAATGCGGATAATCTGCTCGTGATCTGCGGTTTGTTGATTACTGTCGGGATGAAATAACTTTACCAAGCGGCGATAAGCTTGCTTAATTTCCGCTTGGTTCGCATTTGGACTTACTTTCAGAGTTTCGTAGTGGTTAGAATCTGCCATTACTCCAATTTATCGTTGTGCTTAACTCTTGATTAAATGTAGTACATGATATCCAACTGCCGCCGTGCATCCCGTTTTTCACAGAGATCCTGAAGTGTGTGTTTTTGTAAAACTGCGTTTGCAGCCTGACGTGCTTCAAGCCAGACTTCTTCTATAACACCACTGTCTACAGTTTCGGCGTTGACATCTTCTTCACAAGTCCGCACCTTATCTAACCCTTCCAAACAACCCATAACCTCGAAAATTGTTATTTTCCTAGGTTCTCGCGACAGGATATAGCCACCCTTAGAGCCGCGTTGGCTTTTGACTAAACCTCCACGCCTCATGGTTGCCAGCAGTTGTTCCAGATAGCGATCGGGTATATTTTGTAGTGCGGCAATCTGCCGAATTTGCATCGGTTCGCCGCTTTGGTAATGACTTGCCAACTCTAATAAGGCAAGAATTGCGTATTCAGATTTACACGAGAGTTCCACAGGCTGTAATAAGTTAAGAGTTACCAATTAGAAGTTAGGAGTTGAAGAACAGCCAAAAAGTTGTGCTCTTTAGTCTTGATCCCCGAAATCTCTTTAAAAAGCTTGCTCAGAAATCGTTGCTCCCCTCATGAGTTATAACTTAACAACTCAAAACTCCTAACTTTCTCTAGTATACTCCGGTTCTCCACTGGGGTTTGATACTTTGTAGTAAGCGCTGACTACAAATAAAAAACCCCGCTTGAGGGCGGGGAGCAATAGAATTTGAAATTGTAGTCAGATTGTCAACTTTCTAGAAGGTGAATGTTGTTCTGAGCGTACCGATAAACGCATCGTCGTTACCGCTATTTTGACCAGGAGAGGTCAACCAAATCACCCCAGGAGTGATAGAAACGTTATCAGACACGCGATACTTGTAGAAACCTTCAACCTGATAAGGAATATCTCTAGAACCGCGACCTGTACGACCCAAGGCGTAAGGTTGTGCACCACCAAAGAAGCCTAAAACGTTACCCTTCTTACCAAAGTCAGGTAGGGCTATGCCGGCTCCGTAACTGAAAGCTTCAAAATCATCATTTCTACCGAAGCCTGTGACATCGTGGTAAGAGACAAAGCCGCTGATAGACAGTTTCTCGCTAGGTCTAATGGCTGCTGACAAACCGTAGGAGTTACTGGAAGATGGATTAACTAGGCTGTTGGCTTGTGAAGTACCTACTAAAGCAACGTTTTGTCCTTGGAATCCACCAGCATCAAATAAAGCACTACCAGCGCCATGATAACCGTGGACGTAGGTTGCAGCTAACGCGATGCGATCGCCCAAGTTAAAGTTCAACTGTCCTAGAGCAGCATAATTGCCATTGAATACACCTTGACCTATGCCAGGACTATTCGGTTCAGATCCCAAGTAACCTATAGTTAGTGCGCTTGGTTTCAGTAGACCGCCGCCTCTACCAAAGTTGAAGTTGAGCGCTGCGCCTGCACCACCACCAATTCGGAATATCGGGTTTTCCGAACCGAATGCAGTTAGAGCGCCATTACCGCCGTCATAGTCCTCAAAGTAAGGGTTGACAGTGGCTGCATAATCGCTATGAATACCACCGGTAGCTGCGACGTAAAGTCTAGCGGGTCCAACGGGGACGTAATACGCTAACCAGTCTAGGTTGATACCGTTATCGTTTTGTTCTCTCCCGGTGATGTTAAAGGTTTGAAGACCTTCAGCACTACGCTCTGAGGTTTCTATAGTTCCGTTTCCGTTAACGTCTCTATCAAGACCTAAGTTCAATCTTCCGGCATTACCAGTGGCGAGACGAGTGTGCAGTACGTCTCTACCCGTGAAGCTGGTTTGCAAGTCTAAGCGTACTCTGTCTTGGAAGACGGTGTTGTTATTGTCGCCAGCTGTATCGCCGAAAACATCACTGAGGGCGAATATTGCTTCACCCACCAGTTTGGTGGTGGTGGAGAATTGATTTGCCTCTAATTCAGCACTCCGCGCTTCTAACGCATCCACACGTCCGCGTAGAGTTGCTAGTTCTGCTGAAAATTCTTCTTGCAAACGCTGTAAGGTAGCCAAATCTTGTTTTGTCACCAAGTCAGCTGTTGCTGTGGCAATCAATTCGTTAACCCGATCCAAACAGGCATTTAAACCTGCGGCAAATTCATAACGGGTTAAAGCACGGTTTCCACGATAGGTTCCATTTGGATAACCTGCGATACAACCATAGCGCTCAACCAATGACTGCAACGCTTGGAATGCCCAGTCTGTCGGTTGTACGTCAGAAAACTGGGAAACCGATGTTACTTGCGCCTGAGAATTGCCGTTCTTGCCTTCGTTGCTGTACTTGTTAACTTGATCTAAAGTGTTAACTTGAGTTTGTTCTTGTACTTGCTGTACTTGAGCCAATACTTGTGGCTTTTTAGCAACGTTAGTGGCGGTAGATGTTGCCACTACTGTATTCTTTTGTACTTGAGCTACTTCTGGCTTTTGGGCAACTTGAGTAGCGGCTGTTGGGAATACTATATTTTTAGAAGTATTTGCCGAAGCCTCTAGCTCTTCTACTTTTGGAAGAACTTCTAGTTTTTCGCCTTTTAATGCTTCTGCTGAAAAAACTTGGGGTTTTTCAGCTTGGGATACATCTGTCTGAACAACTTTAGAGGTTGTAGTATTTGGAGCGGCAATCGCTGTTGCCGAAACTAACAACGTCGCTCCTAAAACTGCTGGACTAACTACTAAGGATTTCCACAATAGATTAGACATCTTTCTTTTTCTCCTCACACCTTGTATAGATAACTTTTTTGCTGCACCTATTCTAGAAAATGCGACATCTTCTTAAAACCTGTGGATGAGCCTTGATTCTCTACTACAATTTTAGTTTTTGCAAAGCTAATAACTAATTAGTTTTGTATAAAAAGTTCATGTGATTAACTTCTGCAAAAACATAACCTTATACGTTGTTATTATAAAACATCTAAGCTAGATGGCAAGACACGGGAGATCGCCTTATAAACTGTCACACATCGCGGTTAATAGGCAATTTACCACTTCTATATGGGCGCTCTTTATTTCGCTTCTTCATTCGTCGGTACGAACGCTCTTAAAGATGTGCCCCTATTTGGGAAATCACCCCTGCTAGATCAAAGTCGTTCTGCGTCAACCCACCTGCATCATGTGTTGTGAGTGTAATCTTGACTTGGTTGTAAGAAATTTCTATGTCTGGATGATGTCCCGCTGACTCAGCCGGCTCAACTAGCTTATTTACAAACTCAATTGCCTCGATAAAATCCTTAAACTTGCGCGTACACTGGAACTTGGAACCTTCTACTGTCCATCCATTGAGAACGCTTGACTGTTGTTTAATTTCCGCCTCAGTAAGTAGTTGCGCCGCCATATAACACCCCAATAGTTGATATTTTTTCTGATTACAGGGTTGCTGCCTTTTAATATATTGATATTGTTTCGGAAAAAACTTGAAAATATCACCCATAAAAAACTATCCGCTCTGAATTAGATTGGGTAATCTAATTCAGAGCGGTCTAGCGGGTCTTCAGGTTGCAACCAGACTGCCGGAAGGAACTCCGAGCGAGCCTTGCTACTTGAGCTAACTTAGTCTCTCAAGAGAACTAAGGCTAACTTTTAGAGAACAGCCCCGGCACACAGCCGGCTAACTGCAACCTGATGACCCATGCGTATACTACTTTCTATCATGGGCATCACCTCCTTGTTGCCTAAGTGGTCTTGGTTTCAAAAAGGCAGAGCGTTTCGCTCCGGGCTTTTACACCTTCCATCAATATAACACATGGATTATGGATATTGACGATAAATATAAAAAATCCCCCACCAAAAGAGGCGGGGGATTTTTGATGAATGCTAAATGCAGATTAATGCATCATTGCTCCTTACAAAGCGTTACCACGTGGTAATACTTCTTCAGGGAATACAAATTGTTCGTGAGGTTGATCTTGAGGAGCCATCCAAGCGCGGATACCCTCGTTC
>CAXTNZ010000306.1:0-7639 GCA_964245695.1 uncultured bacterium
GGGGAGATGAGGAAGCAAATTCTCCCTTATCTCCAAGTGTATTTGTCTCTACTCCAAACAAATTCCATTCGCCGTTTTCGACTTGGCGGTATTTCCACATCTTACCAGCTTCAGCGATCGCAATTCCCCAAGCGTTAAAAGCCTGATCTACATTGTCATACCAGGAATCCATGCCTGCACCCAATTCCCAAGCGCGGCGTAACACTTTCGCTAAACTGCGATCGCCTCGTCCAATAAAGTCTTCCATTGCCGAAATTCGCACATCGGTGAAATTCACCTTTACTGCTTTCATTCTGCGGAATTCTTGCCGCAGTAAATCTTGCTTGCGCTTAAATTCAGCGGTAGAAACTGAATGCCATTGAAACGGCGTATGCGGCTTGGGCGTAAAGTTAGAAATTGTCAAGTTGAAATTTAAAGCTTTTCTACCCTTTGTCCAACATTCTCGCTTTAGCCAGCTTACTGTTTCCGCTATGCCTAAAACATCGGCATCGGTTTCACCTGGTAAGCCAATCATAAAGTATAGCTTAATTTTATTCCAACCTTGCTCACTCGCTGTTTTCACACCGCGCAGCAGTTCTTCATTAGTCAAACCCTTATTCACGATATCCCGCATCCGCTGGGTTCCCGCTTCTGGGGCGAAGGTTAGACCACCTTGTCTCGTACCGCCAAGGATGTTGGCGATATTTTCATCAAATCTGTCTACCCGTTGGCTGGGTAGAGTCAAGGAAATATTTTCATTTTTTAAGCGATTTTTGATTTCCATCCCTACTGCTGGCAGGGATAAGTAATCAGAACAACTTAGGGATAACAGAGAAAACTCATTATAACCAGTTTCCCGCATTCCCTTTTCGATTGCTTCTACCACATGCGCTGGTTCTACATCCCGCGCTGGTCGGGTAAGCATTCCTGGTTGACAAAAGCGACAGCCGCGAGTACAACCGCGCCGAATTTCAATTGTCAGGCGGTCATGGACTGTCTCCATATAGGGAACTAGCCCAGTTGAATATGCTGGTATGGGAGTCGCCACCCGCCGCAGAATTCGTTTTGGCACATCCGGGCGCAGAGGATGAACTGAGCCATCCGCTGCCATATCATAAAATTGGGGAACATATACGCCAGGTATCTGCGCCAAGTCCAGTAACAATTGTTCTCGGCTTAAGCCAGATACTTTACCTTCTGACAAAACCAAGTTAATTTCTGGTAGCAGTTCCTCGCCATCACCCAAGGCAATAAAATCGAGGAAGTCGGCGTAAGGTTCAGGATTCGATGTCGCGGTTTGTCCGCCTGCGAAAATCAGGGGATAATTCCCCTCTAACCTTTCAAGCCATGTTAAGGGAATCCCTCCCAAATCCAACATTTCTAGGATATTGGTTGCGCCCAGTTCATAACTGAGGCTAAAGCCTAAAATGTCGAATTCAGTTAGCGATCGCTTTGACTCTACGGCAAACAGGGGTGTATGCGTTGCCCGTAGTAATGAAGCCAGATCTGGTGCTGGTAGGTAAGCGCGATCGCATAACGAGCGCGGCTGGGCATTCAAGATGTTATACAGGATGATATGCCCTAAGTTGGATGCACCGACTTCATATACTTCTGGATAAGTTAATACCCACCGTATTGTTGCCGTATCCCAAGGCTTATGTACTGCACCCAGTTCGTTACCAAGATAACGAGCTGGCTTTAAAATATCCGATGTAATTAATTTTTCTACTGCAAGAGCCACTGTGCTATCTTCTAGCTTGAATTAGAGCTACTCACCTCCAACATTAGCATTGATTAGGTTTCTCAACAGAGCTAGTTGTTTTAAATCAAAACAGTTTTAGATGAATGCGTTGATTTGAGAGGCACCTGTTCCTCAGATCGAAGCGCCTCTCGAATCAACTCAAACGCCTTGCAACTCGGCTGTGCCTTCAATTATTTCAAAAACCCCATCGAGTTGCGTAAGTTCAAATATAATTTTTATTGCCGGCGAAACACCACAAAGGCTAAAGCGCCGTCCTAAGCTTTGAGCCAGCTTTAGCGCCGACACCAAAGCCATCAAACCTGCGCTGTCTATCGATTCCACTGCTGCTAAATCCACTACCAAGATAGAAATATCATCTTGTGTCAACACTGCTGTCAAGTCTCGCTCAAATTCCAAAGCATTTGCCGCATTTAAGCAGCTTTGGGGACGAATAACTGTAATTTTTGGAGATTCAAGTACGGCTTGCATAGTTAGATCCTATTAGGATTATTCAACTGTAAAGATAAATGTATTTGAACATAAACTTTTTTCTCTTACATCGACCATTCGTATTACGTCTCTTTGCTGAATCTTTATTGCCAGAGCATCTCTGTTTAAAGCTTGTCATAACTGAACAAAAAACAGTATTCAAGTATACAAATTTTTCAGTCAAATTAAAAAATAATCAACATAGCCAACCTTAGGGTAGATGTTTCATCTTTGGCTATGCCTATAAGCCTTTCTTAATCAATGGCTAAAGCTTATTTAAGCAAAGATTCAGAGCCTTGTGTCTTTCTATTCCTATAGGCAGATGCCTTGCTAAATAACGACCATCTACCTATCTATTTGTGATCTATATCACTTGTGTAGGCATATCTAGATCACCTTTTATACCATACTATACCCTAGATAATTAATATCAAATTCAGTAGGTTTATTGCTTATGAGAACTCAGTACGCTATTCGTCAATTAGTAGAAAAAGCTCTTTTCATTAAAAAATTAACTCCGGAAATAGAAAATGAAATTAACTTAGAACTGACTCAACTAGGTTATATTTCTGATGTTGATTACGAAGCCTTAGAATTATTAATGGCGGAGATGGATGCTGGTCGAATTAAGTTAGTTGCTAGCCTTTGAGCATCATCTTGATTGATAAATTTAAAGGCTTGTTGAATACATTAAGTTAATTCGCGAAACTTGCTTGGCATCAAACTTCAACACAGGTAACACAAGTCGTAGTAACGATAGTGCAGGGATAGTTGTAATACCACCGCTCGGATTTTTCTGTTAGGTTAACCGTATTGTTCCCTGGCGTGGCTTAAACTATGCTAATATTACCCGAAAAATCAAAACCCAATCTTTACAAGGCTTTGAAATTAAGCTTTGCATATCTTCACGCATACGCAGCCATCAGGATTTGATATTGTTACTGATAGTTTAGCAGCCCAAAAATCAGCTTTTATTTACTGAGACTTGCGTTGTTATTATTAATTTTATTAATTTTATTAATTCTGTAAAGTTAAACTACTTTATTTGTAATTTTACTAAACCACAAAGTCTTAATATAAGGATATTATTCAGCATAATTTTTTATCTGCTACTTCACAGATGCTGTATGGTTGTAAGTGGTGGCAACGGTGACGGTGCAGCGGCAAAAGGCTTTTTAAGCATGGCTTTGACTATCTTTGATGAATAAATGCCCGAGGCGATTTAACTGATGAAAAATGCCGATATTCGCTACTTTTAATCTAGAACAAAGCTAAAAAGGGAAAAATTCTTTCTTTTTACTTTTTAGTTTCTTTGTCTGCTTGCCAAACTTGGTGAATAAACTGATTGAGTTGCTGCTTAGCATCTGAATCAGGTTCATGTTTTGGTTCTTTGGCGAAAACCTGACTCAATAGCGTAATTACTTCTGTATCCAAGGCGGGTCGAAATAAATTTATCGACCAAAATAGGTCAGAAGCATCTCGCAAGTCAGTTATTAGCGGCGGTTCTTGGGTGAAGGCGACTAGCAGTAAAGGACGCACCCAGCACAACTGGCGGGAAACCACAACTTGAATCACTTCTGCATACAGGCTTTTTGTGTCATGCTCTAAACAGACAATTTGTCCCGGCTGAAACTGTATGATGTCCATAATTAAGGGCATTTAGGCAACGGCAACTATTGTGTTGCAGCTTCCTTAATTTTAAGAGCTAACATTAAACTCGATTCAGTCAGAGTGTGGTATTGTTAAGCAATGCTGCTAAAACAGTAAGTTATCACCAAGCCATATCCTGCGTGGGATAATCAAATTTAAGCAGCAAAAGTTTTTCATGGGCAGTTATTTGCGTTTTCATGGGATAGAATAGGTAAATAACTGTTAAGCGATCGCTCGACAGAGACTTTGTAGTAGATAAACGAGAAAAGAGCATCATAGCCGTGTCAGTCGAAACCATTGAGAAGCGTTCAACATCCCGCAAGCTCGCGCCTCGGTATCGTGTTTTGCTCCATAACGATGACTTCAACCCTATGGAGCATGTAGTTCAGGTGCTAATTACCACGGTACCGAACCTTACTCAGCCCCAGGCTGTTAGTATCATGATGGAAGCTCATACGAACGGGCTAGCTTTAGTAATTACTTGTGCTCAGGAACACGCTGAGTTCTATTGCGAAACCTTGAAAAGTCACGGTTTGACCAGCACCATTGAACCTGAAGAATAACAATCAACAGGCAACAAGTTTTTGAAAATTAACTTTTTACGTGTATCCCAATACCCTGCCCCAATTCGGCTGGGTATATTTATTTTAGCTTTATTGTTGTTGTGGTTGCCTTTAGCTGCGCCGATTCGCTTATTGGTGCGCGATGATAACTTAGTGACTATTTTGACAATGCCCTTGCTGTATGTAGAATTTATGCTGCTACTGCGGGTGTGGGGCAAAAAAGTTCACAATCAACCCCAGATACTGCGGCATTATGGTTTAGAAAGAACGCCGCAGAATGCAGTGGATTTACTGCGTGGTTTGGCTATTGGACTAATTAATATTCTGATTCTATTTGGAATTGAAGGAGTACTGGGTTGGGTAGTGTGGCAAAAACCCAGTATTTTTTTACTGAGAGTTATTTTAGAAGGATTAATTGTTGCCTTGGCTTATGGGTTTGCTGAGGAATTGTTATTCCGGGGATGGCTGTTGGATGAGTTGCAGCGCGATTACACTCCTGGTGTTGTAGTTTGGGCAACCGCCGTTATCTATGCTGTCGCCCACTTTATTAAACCACTGCCAGATATTATTCAGACATCGCCGCAATTTTTTGGATTATTGCTGCTGGGGTTGTCTTTGGTGTGGGCAAAACGATGGCGCAGGGGACGTTTGGGCTTATCGATGGGACTTCACGGCGGTTTAATTGGGGGTTATTACATCATTAATATCGGGCAATTAACTCAATATTCTGGCGCGGTTCCTGATTGGGTTACTGGTGTGAATAAGAATCCCTTGGCTGGGTTGATGGGGTTGCTGTTGTTGAGCGTGCTGGCGTTGTGGATGAGAGGGCGAACAATTAAAAATTAAAAATTGCTGATATCTGGGCGATCGCATTCTGAGCAGCTATGAAAAGTCGCGGATACAGCACGCAGCATTAAATGTCCTCCCTTGGGAAGTTAGCTTATTCTTCACTGCGAATTGCATCAATTTCAGCCCCTGTTGGTGCTTTTCCCAAATCAGCACATAAACCCCACAATGATTTACGCTCTTGTGGCGGATTATCCATTAACTCACGTTCTATATCAGGGGCAATTTGCTGAATTAAACGCATTTTGTCCACCGTTGAAAGCTGCTTTGCTAGGTTGAGAACTTCCTGTAGACTCACAACTTTTTCCCTGCAACACGACTGCGAAAATTCTAGCAGTGGAAATCCACACGTCACGAATTCATTTCAGCTACTGTTCCCACCAGACAAGCTTTATTCAAATTAACGCCGCTCAAATTCGCACCGTCTAACTCCGCACACAGCAAGTTCGCCCCTGTCAAATTCGCCCCTGCAAGATTCGCCGAGCGCAAGTCGGCTTCTTCGAGATTCGCTTCACTCAACAACGCGCCTTGCAAATCTGCGCGACTCAAGTCAGCGCCTTTGAGATTTGCCCCGGTGAGGTTCGCACCGCGCAAGTCAGCACCGCGCAAGTCAACACCTTGCAAGTTGACATTCATCAAGTTACTACCACTTAAGAAAGCACCTGCTAAAGAAACGTCACTGAGTCTGGCTCCCATCAAGTTAGCGCCCCGCAAGTTGCTACCACGTAAGTCAGCACCTGTCAAATCTGCTTGCATCAAATTTGCTCCCATCAAGTTTGCCCGTAAGTCAGTTTGCACAAGGATGGCTCCCATTAAGTTAGCTCCCTCTAAATGCCCTCCTTCGAGTTTAGAATTAGCCAAATTTGTGCCCACAAGGTTGGCGCCAGCAAGATTGATGCGGCTTAAATCTAATCTAGTGAGTTCCTCGTCTTCTAAATCTGCTCCTGGGAGTTGTTTGAGTTTTCCCGATCGCAATGCTTCAATATTCATTTTTCGTAACAGCAGTTTTGGTTTCGCTATCTAGCCTTGCATCAAGTAGCCACATACCAGCGCTAACTTTGGGTGTGATTAGAGGTAATTCGATTCCTTGTTGCAAACCCATGACTAACAAAGCTAGGGTATCTATTAGTTTAGGATCAAAGCGCGTCGATTGTTGCTGTCTGCAATCTTCTAGTGCTTGAGCAAATATCTCTTCGCGACTCAACTGGGAGGCTTTTTGGTGATTGACTCGCCACTGAAAGTCTGCTACTAATGCCAAAATTCTCGACTCTAGAGGAATTTCATCGCCAGATAAGCCCGCTGGTTCACCTGTACCATCCCACCACTCGGTTTGATGAGTGATAATTTGTGCTATTGCCCGCAGTCGTGGCATGGTTCGCAACACCTGCGCCCCCGGAACTAAGGGACAAGTCAAGGGACAGCAGGGAGCATCTTCGTGGTAACGTGTAGATGTACCGGGTGTGAGAATGCTTTCTGCTTTTTGTAGTGGATCTATGCGATGCAGCAAACCAGCAAGGCGCAATCTTTTAACTTGCCATGCGGGAAGATCCAAAACTTGGGCGATCGCCTCGGAAATTGCTACTACTTCCGCAGCTGCCATTGGATTATTGACATCAGCCATATCCATTAGTTGCGCCATCCGCAAAAATGCCTGGATTTCGTTGGAAACCAAGTTGCGATCAAGCGCTTGTTGCCCTATCACTGTAGGTGTAGATAAATTCTCTTGCCCAGTCTGAAGATAATCTACTACCAGCGAGACTACTGCACTCAAGTTATTTGATGTAGCAAAGCTAGGCTGAATTGTTTGTTTATGTGCCTTGAGTTTTTTCGCTAGTTCTGGGTTGTATTGTTCGATGTGGGCGATCGCTATTTCTGCTGTTTGGTGAACTAACTCTGGCTCAAATGTCCACAATCCATAGAATTTTCGCTCCTGATCGGATGCTGGTAGCCCAGCCGTGCCATAATCAGCTGCTGATAACTCTTGACAAAGTACCATTGCTGTGTATGTGGAGGACAGAATAATCAAGTGCCACTCTTGAGCGACTGCATCAGCGGTATCTAATGCTACTAAGTCTACATTAGGCAGAAGGCTGGTGGGATGTTCAGCAAAGCCAGCATCTGGGGCAGCCATGATGACGATTTGGCGCGACTTATTGGCGATATCTGCATAGCGATCGGCTTCTTGCAAATACCATTTCCCCTGTTGGAAGGCTGTGATTACTAGGGGTTGGCTATCGTCGCTTAAAATGTGGTCTTCTAGGGCATGACACAGTGATACCAGCGTATTTTTATAATACACCCCAAAGCGAATTGGTCTAGTACTGTGACGATGAGTAGTTTCTAGTTGTTGGAGTATTGAGCCTTCTAACAT
>CAXTNZ010000307.1:0-7633 GCA_964245695.1 uncultured bacterium
TTTAGTTACGCGATCGCTATCTACCCTATTTCCCTGAACATGTAGCATTGATGCTTGAGTCATCGCCCCAAGTGTTTTATGAATCGATTGTACGCTTAAATCGGCACCAGCAGCTAAAGCTGAAATCGGCAATTGGGGATGAAATGCGAAGTGTGCGCCGTGTGCTTCGTCTACCAATAATGGGATATTGTATTGATGGACCAGGGAAGCGATCGCCTGCACATCTCCACAAACGCCGTAATATGTTGGATAAAGTATCATCACCGCTTTAGCATCGGGATGTTGTTTCAAAGCCGCTTTTACTTTACTTGGCGTGATACTGTGAGTAATATCTAAAACTGGGTCATATTCAGGATTCACAAAAATCGGCATAGCGCCAGAAAGAATTAAACCTGCGATCGCCGAAGAATGCACATTTCGCGGCAGAATAATTTTATCGCCCATGTCACAAGTAGCGAGAATTGCCGCCTCAACTCCACAGGTGGAACCATTGACAAGAAAGTATGTTTGTGATGCGCCAAACGCCTCAGCTGCTAGTTGTTGGGCTTGTTGAATTACTCCTTGGGGTGCAAACAAATTATCTAACTCTGTTAATTCAGTTAAATCAGCGCGAAACACAGCTTCGCCAAGCAAATCAGTCAAGCGTGGCGAAATTCCTACACCCCGCTTGTGTCCTGGGGTGTAAAAGGCAGCATGAGGACGCGCTGCATGAGCTTTTAAAGCATCTAATAAGGGTGTTTGGTTTTGATTGAGCATTTATTGAAGAATATTAACCGCTGGGGAGATGTCAGCAATTGAATTTGTCATCTAGCTTGGTAAAGTCGAATAATTTAATTAGATCTACCATGATTAATCCCACCGCTATTTCTATACCCGAACCACAGATTCCCACCCCGGAACCGAATCCGCTACCAAGTCCCGCACCTAGTCCGGAACCAACGATTCCCCAAACCGTACCACAGCCTGTACCAGAACCAGTACCTACTCCGATTCCCCAGACGGTTCCCAGTCCAATTCCCCAAACAATTCCTGAACCAGTCTAAAACTAATTCTTGGTAGTTTGTAAGATAGTGATTGGACTTTAATCCGTCTTTAAAAGCTTTGATCGGAGGAAACCTCCGCTCAAACTTTTCGCAAAATCCAAAATCTAAAATCCAAAATGCTAAGAGCCGGAATTGTTGGACTTCCCAATGTGGGAAAATCTACTTTGTTCAATGCCTTGGTGGAAAATGCCAAGGCTGAAGCTGCTAATTTTCCTTTTTGTACGAAAGACCCAAACGTCGGCATTGTTTCTGTGCCAGATGAACGTTTAAATGTTTTGGCAAAGATTTCCTCCGCGAAAAAGATTGTTCCTGCTCAGGTGGAATTTGTCGATATTGCCGGTTTAATTAAAGGTGCAAGTAAGGGTGAGGGAATGGGAAATCAATTTCTCTCACACATTCGAGAAGTAGATGCGATTGTTCATGTAGTGCGCTGTTTTGATAATGACGATATTATCCACGTTGCGGGTTCAGTAGATCCAGTGCGGGATATTGAAATCATTAATTTAGAACTTGGTTTATCTGATTTGGCACAAATCGAACGCCGCATCGAACGCACCCGAAAACAAGCGCGTACCAGCAAGGAAGGACAGTTAGAATTAACACTTTTAGAAAAATTAGCTACGGTATTAAATGAAGGAAAATCAGTCCGTCAACTTAATCTGACAGAAGAAGAAACAGAGATAATTAAAGGACTAGGACTACTCACAAGTAAACCGATTATTTATGCCGCGAATGTATCGGAAGATGACTTAGCAAGTGGTAATGACTATGTGGAAAAAGTCCGCAAAATTGCCATTCAAGAAAATGCTCAAGTTGTGGTAGTTTCCGCTCAAGTGGAATCAGAATTAATTGAGTTAACCGAGGAAGATAAAGCTGATTTTCTTTCATCTTTGGGTGTGGAAGAAGGCGGTTTAAAATCTTTGATTCGTGCAACTTACGCGCTTTTAGGTTTACGGACTTATTTCACCTCTGGCGAAAAAGAAACCCGCGCTTGGACAATTCATGCTGGAATGTCTGCACCTCAAGCTGCTGGTGTGATTCACACTGATTTTGAGCGAGGATTTATTCGCGCCGAAACTGTTGCTTATAATGATTTGGTGACGACTGGTTCGATGAGTGCTGCGAAAGAGAAAGGGTTAGTCAGAAGTGAGGGAAAAGAGTATGTTGTGCAGGAAGGAGATGTGATGTTATTCCGATTTAATGTGTAGGACGAGTATTAGAAATACATTTTTTTGTTAAGACACTCCTTTTTTGGAGTGTTATTTTTTAGGATAGACATTCTATTATATCTGGTGAATTATCTATAATTAAACTTGCTGGAAGTAAGGACTTTAGTCCTTAATATGAGGACTAAAGTCCTCACTACAATGCTATTATCGCCTAAAATATCGGTTTATCAAATAGCATCAAAGATAAGACAAAGTCAATGACAAAAATTGACACCCAACTAGTGACAACTGCGGCTGTTGCTGATTCTCCTACTTGTTTTACTCCTCCTTTGGTAGTTAGTCCCCAACTACAGCCGACGACAGCAATCATTGCGCCAAAAATAAACCCTTTCAGCAAAACAATCGCTAAATCTGATGGTTCTAAAAAAGTTCTGACAGACTCTAAAAATGTTTCCGGAGCTATCTGGTAAAATTGGAAGGCGGCAAAAGCTCCGCCAGTTACCCCCATAACTAAGGCAAAAATTGTCACTATTGGTACCATCAAACAGCAAGCAATTACTCTAGGAACAACTAGATAATCAATTGGATCAGTTTTGAGCATATAAAGTGCATCAATTTGCTCTGTCACTCGCATTGAACCTATTTCAGCTGCAAAAGCAGAACCTACTTGTCCAGCAATCACACTAGCTGTCAAAATAGGAGCTAGTTCTCGGCAGAAAGCTAAAGCAAAAGCACCTCCAACAGCACTTACTGCACCGAATTGCACTAACTCTCTTGCTGCTTGAAGGGTAAAAATCATCCCTCCAAAACCACTCACAAGTAGAACTGGAACCATAGAAGCAGGTCCGGCTTTTGCCATATGTTCGAGTATATTACGATGATGCATTTTTCCTTGAAGTAAATGCAGCCAAACTTGACCAAAAAGCAGTATGGCACTTCCAAAGCGTATAATCCACGATCGCTCTAAATGGTCTTTTGGTCGCAATTTCACTAAGATTTCATCCTATTTTCGCGCCTTCCGCGCAGCGTCGCGTACCTTTTGGTTAAGTAAATACCCAAAACCAACTTTTTCCATGCGAGACACTAATTCCTCACGAGTGTAGGAAAGTGCTTTAGCAGTAGCATCTAAGTTCCAGTTATATTCAGCTAACTTACTGAGTAAGTAAACTCGGCGGGTTTGTGCTGCTGATAGACGGTAAGTTTTGAGATACTCTAGCTCTCCATTTTCCCGGACGATCGCTTCCCCAATGTGATTTTCTCCCTTGGGATTTAGGTCAGTGATAAACCGTTGCATCTGGAACTGTCTAAGAGTGTAAACTATTTGAGAGCGGAGTAAGTTTTGCAGCAGTCCAGATGCCATAAACCCCTGAAACGATCCCCAGTCGGATCGCATGAGGGCGATCGCACTTCTCAAATCCGCCAAACTATTAATTTTAGACTCATCCACAGATAGATCCATTGGAAAAGTCGTATCGTAAAGTAAGCCGTATTGGTATATCAACTCACCGTAGAAATCTTCTATCAGGCTGGTGTGTAAAGCGCGGTAGTCTTGGGGTGTGGAAACCACAAAAGCAGAAGTAAAAGCCTCCGCAACAAAAATTAACACCCCAACTTGTGTTTCATGAATCTCGAATACACGCAAAGCATCTTCTAATCCTGGAATATAACGTCCACTTAAAGACGTTTCCAAGCGGCAACCAAGTCCGTGAGATAAAGCATACTGAGAATACTCACTCCAAGCTATATCGGGACCAGAGAAAAACATCGATAAAAAACCTTCCATTGCTAAATGCAACGGTAAAAACCGCAGTTGATTGCGTGACTCCCGCTTCACCATGCGATGCATCAACCGCACACTTCCACAACCGTAGTCTAAACGCTTACCATCAGGTTGCATCATCTGTCCGCCAAAAGCTGCTACAGGACTACCATCATCAGTCCAAGACATCACCAGCCCGTGGGGAACATAAGACATATAATTCATGCCTGGTTCCGTAATCTTACCGTCTAGAGAGACAACGGAAATGTCTTCATTGTAAGAACGACGCAGCAAGCGCAAGTCACCACGCACCTTCCGTCGCAATAATGGGACAATGCGGACTGCGCCCCATACTTGGGAAGGTGCAATTTCCAGTCCTTTCAAGGATATATCTGTTAATAATTTAGATTTCTGTGCCATAGTTAGAAGTCAAGAGTCAAGGGTCAAGAGTCAAAAGTCAGAAGTCAAGGGTCAAGAGTCAAAAGTCAGAAGTCAAGGATCAAGGGTCAAAAGTCAAGAGTTTAAAGTCAGGTTCTGAGGCTGAAGTTTCAATATTCAACACTCCCTCATCTCCTCCCATTCCCCTACTCCCCAACCAACATCTGCTGTACTCGTTGCGTTAAATAATCCTCCAAGTCTGACAAAGAAGCAGAACCTTCAGCAAAACGGGCAAAATTTAACATTGTGGGTAAATCTTCTGCGTCTCGCAGTCCCACTGTGGGAATGATTGTACTAAGGGGACGTAAAGAAAAGTCTTCAGAATTGAATACAGGATTGCAATGAATAATTGAAGTTCGCCGCATCCTATCTAGTTTGCTACGGTATACTCGCAGTACTTCCGCCGCACCGTTGGGTGGATCGTTTTCGCAACCGTCGGATACAATTACTATTAACTCTGCGCCTGAACCCAAGGCTGCTAATAATGGTGTAGCCAAGTCAGTTTGTCCACGGGCGGCGATTTGCAGTGTATCCTGTACCGGGACTGTCCAGAAATCACGGTATTCTTTCGATGCGGCTTTTAACAAGTAGTGAGTAGCAACAGCTACACCTAAAGGACGGCGACGCTTTTCACTAGATCCAGAACTGGAGTAGCTGCAATCTAAAACAGCGGCAACTCGACCTAGTTTCAAAGGTGCTTTTTTTAACGTTGCACGGGCAGCACGCTGTAAGGCTTGATTGAAAATATGCGATCGCTGTGTGCGTATTTCCAGCGGCAATGAGAGAATATATAATGCCAACTTTGTCAAGGGTAGGCGAGCTAAATCTAGGTCAATTTCCACCTCAGTACGTTCCGCAGAACCTTGCAAACGCAGCTTTTCGCCTAAAGTCATTTGCTGTTGAATTCTAGATAAGAAGACATCACGAGGAACTTTGTGCTTTGCTGCTAACCCTTCGGCAACGGTGAAAGGTAGATTGTAAATCGCTTCCGCGCTGTAATGTGCTTGGCGGAACTGCTCAAATAAAGGCGTTGAATAGACCTTTTTTTGCCAGTTGCGGAAGAGAAAGTTACCTAATTCGCCTGGAAGTTTCAGGTGAGCATGGGTTGCGATCGCTCGCACTTTTGCCCTATACTTGACAGCATCAAAATTCATATCACGCTCTATATTAAGATAATCGCGGGCGAGCGCTCTGCTGCGACGGTTGTTAATTCGCTTTTGCCGTAGCTGTTGCAACACTGCCCAAGCTCGTTGTGGTGGTAAGTTTCTCAAAGCAGCCGTAATCAAAGCGCCTTCTTCTTGCCGATGTTCTGGCAGTGTATCTCGTCCGGTTGCCAGCAGCTTCAAAATAATCTGTGCAGAGTTGAAATGATTGATGCCTGCTGCCAAAGAACGAGCATACACCAAGCGGTAGTTACCTAAAATATAATCGTGTAAAAAGTCGATTGATACGCGCTGACCGTAAGCATCATCATAAAATTCTCGTTGACCAGTGCAGGCAAGACAAGCGTTGATGAACATCACCAAATCTTCCTGTGCAACTTGCTCAACGGAGTTTGTTAAGTTAGTAGCCATAGTAATAAAGTTAAAAAATAAAAGTTAGTCTTGCTGTTCGGGGAAAGGTAGCACGACTAGGTTTGACAACTTGATAAGTTGGTACGGAAGTCGTACCGAAGTCCCGCGAACAGCAAGACTGAAATGAGCGAATTGTCGAGGGGGTATTCGGGGAATGGCGGTACGACTAGCTAGGACAGGCTAACAATCTGGTTTCGGAAGTCATACCAGAGTCCCGCGAACACCTTGTATTTAATATATTTGGGGGAATTTCCCTTAAGCCAGCAGACTATCAACGAGCCGAAAAGCTTATAAAATCAGGATTAGAAAACTAGGGGAAGTTGATACACTTAGGGGAATCCCCGAACTTTAGAAATGGCAAGACCGAGCTATGGACCAGAAGCGAAAAAGCGATCGCGGCGTTTGTTAGCAACGCTGTTAGCTTACGCTAATGATGAAATAGACTGCCAAAACGAAGCCGCTTTGGAAGCTTTGCGTCCCCAGATTCAAACGCATTGGCAAGCGGAAAATCGGTTAGTTGTCAGAACAAAAGTCAGATTTTTGCAGGCGTTGACAAATTTGGAATCTGGTCAAAGTCAATTAAGCGGCGAACAAATAAAAGAAGCACTGAAGCGGTTTGCAGATTTCTTGGAAATTCTCGAAGATAATCGTTTATCTCGCGGTGGTTCCGAAACTTGGCATTTTACCCTCAAGCTTTGGCACAAACGTCAAGACACAGAAGCCAACTTGCAAAAATTCGATTTCGAGTGGGAACACCGTCGCCCAGAGAAATCGAAGCAAGTCGCTGCTGAAGACAAAGGACAAGCCGAACTAAAACAAGAAGATAATTTTAATACTTTCTCTCCCTCATCTCCCTCATCTCCTTGTCTCCCCCACTCCCAAATTGGCAACAACTTTGTCGCACCAATTTAGAGGCGGATCACGGACGACTAACCACTAATCCTCTGACAAGTATCGATGGTGTAGCCTTTGAACTCGATCAGATTTATGTGCCTTTGGGATTGAGAGAGCGAAAACAGCGTCAACGCCACCGTGGTGATGTTACGCCTCAGGATGGTTCGCGGTTATACGAACCTGAAGAAAGTGAAGTTAGTCATACTTTTGACGATGATGAGTTTCTTCAAGTGCTGCAACAAAGACAAAGTAACCGTATCGCCATTGTCGGAGAACCAGGCGCGGGAAAAACCACGTTGTTACAGAAAATTGCCTCTTGGGTGCTGAATAATACCGATTACCTGCCGATTTGGATTTCGCTTGCCGACTTGCAGGGCAAGACTTTGGAACAGTACCTTCTTCAAGTTTGGCTACCGACAGCTACCCGCAAGCTGCGCGTCACTCCGGAAATGGAGGAAGCATTTTGCGAACAGTTCAACCAAGGGCGAGTTTGGTTGCTGCTCGATGCAGTGGACGAAATGGCAATTGAATCTGCCAATGCCTTAGCAAAGATTGCCAGTTTTCTCACAGGGTGGGTAGCAGATGCCACAGTAGTGCTAACCTGTCGGCTGAATGTTTGGGATGCAGGTAAGAATGTTTTGGAACATTTCGACACTTACTGCAACCTTAATTTTACTTACAGTGATTCTGGACAAGAAGACAAAAAGACAAGCAGACAAGGAAGTAACTCTAATACTCTCTCTCTCCCATCCCCCT
>CAXTNZ010000308.1:0-4960 GCA_964245695.1 uncultured bacterium
CTCCTTGTTGTCCTTGTTAAGGTCGAGTGAGCAATTTTGTTAAAATGCCTGAATGCCAGAAACACAAAACTACTTAGAAACAAAACTTGGATGGTCTTTGTCACACCGAGATCCAAGGTTCATCCAATCTCTGATGCCGCTGTGGGAGTGGCTGTATCGCTACTATTTTCGAGTGCAAACTAGTGGTTGGGAAAATATCCCAGCCCAGGACAAGGTTCTGCTTGTCGGTTCGCATAACGGGGGGCTGTCATCTCCCGATATGTATATGGTGATGTATGACTGGTTTCTACGATTTGGTGTGGAAAAACCCGTCTACGGTTTGGCGCATCCCTACTTTTGGGAGGTTCCGCCGATAGCACAACTGGCGGGGAAGTTGGGAGCAGTCATCGCTCATCCGCGAATGGCGATCGCTGCTTTGCGTTCTGGAGCTAGCGTACTTGTATATCCCGGTGGTTCGCAAGACCTCTTTCGACCGCACAATCTGCGCCATCAAATTTACTTTGCGGGAAATCAGGGATTTATCAAGTTAGCGCTGCGGGAACAAGTACCGATTGTGCCGATTATTTCCGTCGGTGCCCACGATACGCTGATTGTGCTGGCTGACTTATACAAAATTTTACAGCAACTTCACGAATGGGGGATGCCTTGGCTGTTTGGGCTAGATCCAGAAGTCTTCCCAATTTATTTAGGGTTGCCTTGGGGACTGTCGATTGGTCCTTTGCCTAACATACCATTGCCTGTAACTATGCATACACGGGTTTGTCCACCGATTGTCTTTGAACGTTACGGTCGCAAAGCAGCAAGCGATCGCGCTTATGTCAATGCTTGCTATGAAATAGTCAGAAGTCAGATGCAGCAAGAGTTAGATAATTTAGTCAATAGTCAATAGTCCATAGTCTAAAGTCCATAGTCCAAGGTTTAAAGTCCAAAGTTAATCGTCTAAACTCCATAGTCTAAAGATTGACTGTTGACCATTGACCATTGACTGTTGACTGTTGACCATTGACCATTGACCTTTTAAACTGGCAACGCTTGTCGCACCTCTATCGGTTCACCTGTCAAGCTAAAAGCCCGAATTTCGGTAATTCTGACCTTCACCAACTTGCCTTTGAGTTCGTTGATATCGCCAGTGAAGAAGGTGAGACGATTACCGCGTGTACGTCCCATCACTTGAGTTTTATCTTTAAGGTTTTGGTCTTCTACCAGCACTTCTTCGATGCGTCCGAAATAACGTTGCGATCGCTCTGCGGCTTTAACGTTAACTAAATGATTCAGTCTTTGCAGGCGATCGCTTTTCACCTCTTCACTTAATTGATTTGTCCACAAAGCTGCTGGTGTCCCCGGACGTGGCGAATATGCGGCGGTATTCAACAAGTCAAAGCCAATTTCTTCAACTAGTTTGAGGGTATTTTCAAATTGTGCTTCTGTCTCTCCAGGGAAACCAACAATCGCATCAGCACTAATTGACGCATCCGGCATATATCGGCGAATTGTGTCAATTATCCGGCGATATTTCTCTTGAGTATAACCCCGCGACATTGCCTTTAACAGGTCATTATCCCCAGATTGAAAGGGGATGTGGAAGTGTTCGCACACCTTGGGCAATTCAGCACAAGCTTTAATTAGCCGCTCAGTGAAATAACGGGGATGACTAGTAGCAAATCGCAACCTATCAATTCCCGGCACATCGTGGACGTAATACAATAAATCTGTCAAAGTGTTCAGATGGCGACCTTCTGGCGTGGCTCCTGGCAAGTCTCTGCCGTAAGCGTCAATATTTTGACCAAGTAGCGTGACTTCTTTGTAACCAAGGCGTCCTAGTTCTTCCATTTCGGCGCGAATTGCCGACGGTGTGCGCGATTGCTCTACACCACGCACATTGGGAACAACACAATAAGTGCAGCGTTCGTTACAACCATAAATTACATTCACCCAAGCTGTTACATTGCTATCGCGACGCGGCTTGGTGATATCTTCGATAACGTGAACTGCTTCGGTTGCGACAACTTGATTGCCTTCAAATACCGACTCTAGCAACTCTTTGAGGCGGTTGGCGTGTTGTGGTCCCATTACCAAATCTAATTCTGGCACTCGCCGCAACAGCGTTTCTCCTTCTTGTTGGGCAACGCAACCGGCTACTATTAAAGTTAAATCAGCTTTTTCGTGCTTGCGCTTAGCCTGTCTACCGAGATAAGAATATACCTTTTGCTCGGCATTATCGCGGATGGTGCAAGTGTTGTAGAGAATTAAATCTGCATTATTTGGATCTTCAGACCACTCAAAGCCCATGTCTTCTAGGATGCCAGCCATGCGTTCCGAGTCGGCTTTATTCATTTGGCAACCAAAGGTGGTGATGTGATAGCGGCGTTGAGATGTGGTCATAGGGAATTATCTAATCAGTTTAATAGTATATATGCTTTATCTCAATTCTATTAAAATTGTAGTCGGCGCAGAGAGCGCTCTCTGCGCCAACTACAAAATTCATGCCTCAGGTTCGATACCTGCTGCTCGGAGTTGCGCTGCTAGTCGTTCAGCGCGTTGTCGTTCTTGTTCAGCCTTTTCTAAACCCCACAGCAGCAAATCAGAGCGCTCATCCCACCACCGCAACCAATCACCTGTGCGGTTTTCGCGTTCTCCTTGCCATGTACCTAGAAATAAGTTCATTTCCGCAATCCAGTAGCGGTTATTATTATCAGGTTGCTGTAGTTGATACTTGCCATCGTCTAATCGATAAACTTCAAGTGTGCCTGTATCCGGCTCAAAAATGGCATAGTTCGGCACTTTGAGAACTTGTTCCTAAAATAACCATTTTCCCGGTGGATAAGTCGGTTTAACGGAATACTCGCCACCTTCTGTGTCTGAGATAAATTCCATTACAATTAACGGAATATCTCCTTGTAATTGGGGGGTGTAGCTGCGTTTCACTTCTTCTCTAAAAACGCGGATATTCGCCACATATGCCCAATCTGGAGCTTTAATGACCATTTTGCCGTTGACGGTGGCACAAATGCCGTAATTCGTTGTGGTTAATGCCGTGTCTGGCAGCTTTCCAGCTATTTCTAAACTTTGTGTTAAAGCTGCTGCGAGAAGAGGTTGATTTATATTATCAACTGGATCATTTGGTAATACAAAATCATCAGGTAATTTTTCCCAAGTTACTTGAATGTCTGTACTGGCTATCATGGCAATTTTAAAACAGTTAAAAGTGAGGAGTGAGGAATTAGGAGTTAGGAATTAAATACTTCTTCTTAACTTATAACTCTGTACAGACGCTTCGGAACATCGCGTCTGTACTCCGCACCTCCTAAATTTTAGGCTGGTTTCCAAGTACCGTGGAAGCTGTGGGGAATAACGCTAGGTAATCCTAATCTGCAAACAGGTTCTTCATCTAGCCTATCGGCATCAAATACCCAAACTTCACTATTATGAGAATTACCATCGTACACAACAGTTATCACCCAAGCTTGGTTTGGATTTTCGGCATCTTGGACGTAGATAGGTTCACTAGGATAGCGATTTTCTCCACAGTCAGCTATTGTTAATTTTTCGGCTTGGTGGTCGAAACGTGCGATCGCATTCAATATTTCTTGACTTATATCCGTTTCTTGCCGAAATGTGGAAAGATAAGTATACCGAGAAGGTTGTCCCACATTTTCCGGTGGTACTCCCGGAAATTCGCAGTGTCTGTCTAATACTTGCTCAATTGCGGTAACTTTCCCGGTTTGCGGATTAAGTTGCAATCTTGATAATGAACTCTTAGCGGGGGTGTGCGTCTCTCCTGTGGCTACTTCTTTGAGATACTGGTTGGTTTGAAAGTCTTCATAGCGGGCAATATCTACATTCACCCTTCCGCTATCATCAACATAACCGTTGCCAAAATGCCACTGATACCAAGGTTCAGTTTCACTACGACTAACTAAAGTTAATGTTTGGCGATCAATTACCCAAATCTGAGTTCCTAATTGTGGTTTCCATTCCAAAGAATCGCTGTAGCTGCTTAATCCCAGCAGAGTCGGTAGGGGATTCATCCGCACCGGGGGAATGCAAAATATTAAATATTCCCCAGCTAAAACAAAATCATGCACCAGTGGAACACCATCAAGCTGGAATTGCGCTTTTTGGATAATTTTGCCAGTGGAGTCGCTCTTGTAAACATTCAGCGTCGCATTTAATCCGGGAGTAACGCCAAAGTTAAAAATCTCCCCTGTTTGCAAATCACGTTTGCAGTGTGCAGAATAACTTAAGCCGTTACTTAACCCACCTAAATCATCTTCGCCGCAAGTCTCCAGATTTTGCAAATCCAAAGCGTGAGGTTTACCACCTTCCCACAGTGCTAAAAGTTTATCTGGTAGTGCTAATACTGAGGTATTTGCCGCATTTTTAAATTGTTTTAACCATGTATTCCAAATTGGTCCTGGCGCAGTCATGCCATAGTTGCCGTAAAGCAGTTGATTTGCGGCTGTTTCTTCTTTGTAACCTTCGGTTTGCACGTAGCGATAAACTCCGGTAGCACCTGCATCGGTGAAATGTACCGCCAAAATTGCCCCATCCCCATCAAACCAATGTCCCATAAGCTTACCGCCGCGTTCTAGGCGTGCGGGTCCGTTGCGGTAAAGTGTGCCACGCAATCCATCTGGAATTTTGCCGGAGAGGATTTGCAGTTGGGTGGGGGAAAATTCTTTGGCGGGTTGAGCGAGCGCACCTGCCCAAGCTGGTTTTGTTGACTTTTTGTTAATTGTGTGCATATAAATCAATGCTAACTACTATAAGGTCGTCCTTATATTTTCATAGTTATTGCAATTTTGTTACAGTGCGTCTTCCCGAAGTGCGTTCCGCAAAATTGCCGAAGGCATCGCTTTGAGATTTGCTGAGAAAATAAGGAGTAAAGACTCGTTCATCTAGTTCAAAGACTCGTTCATCTAGTTCAAAGACTCGTTCATCTAGTTCAAAGACTCGTTCA
>CAXTNZ010000308.1:5060-7630 GCA_964245695.1 uncultured bacterium
TCTCGCTCAAAGACTCGTTCATCTCGCTCAAATACTCGTTCATCTCGCTCAAATACTCGTTCATCTAGTTCAGATACTGATTAATGAGGTTCAAAGACTGAGGTGCGGTTTCCGAAAGCGGGAACTCATCTAAATATAGTTCAGTTGCTTCCCGCAAAGAAAGCGATCGCTTCATAAGATCGTCTCTCCCTGACTAGCAGTTCCCACCTCTGGACATTCAGCTACGTAAACATCTTCTTAAAGAGTGCAGAATTGCTGTAAAGGTTTGAGTTTTTTTGTCTTGAGCCTGTTTTAATGAACTCATAGAGTGTTTATCTAGCTATATTTCATTACTTTATTGTTACTTAACCCCCTGGAACCTCGTATAGCCCCATTCCACTCTGTTCGCGCAGCGTGCGCCTTAGATTCGCCATTGAGGGGGTGTTCCAAATTTTGTCCCTCTCCACGAGTGAAGAGGGAATAAGATAATGCAGTTAAACCACTGTCGCTGTAGCCTTCAATTCAAAAATCTTCTCAATCACATCTTCTACTACCTTATCTGGTGTAGAAGCACCAGAGGTAATTCCCACAACAATTTCATTATCTGGCAACCAGGTTTCTGTTATCTTCAACTCACCATTTAATTGTCGATGCTCAATCGCATTTCCTGATTTAATTCGCTCTACACAATCGATATGATAAGAAGGAATTTTATGCTCCACGGCAATTTGTTGCAATTGGGTAGTATTCGAGGAATTAAAGCCACCAATTACCACCATTAAATCTAGCTTGTGTTCAACTAAACCCAACATTGCATCTTGTCGTTCTTGGGTAGCATCGCAGATAGTATTAAAGCTTTGAAAATGCTGATTTAAATCAATCGGACCATACTTTTTCAACATGGTATGCTCAAACAGTTTACCAAGTTGCTCAGTTTCACCTTTAAGCATCGTTGTTTGGTTAGCGATACCAACTCTTTCTAAATCTTGATCCGGGTCAAATCCGGCGCTGACTGCTTTGCTAAATTTAGCGATAAATTCTTCACGATTCCCACCATTAAGAATATAATCAGCAACGTATTCAGCTTCCTGCATATTCAGCACAATCAGATATTTGCCAGCAAAAGAACTTGTGGCAATAGTTTCTTCGTGCTTATATTTGCCGTGAATAATTGAAGTGTAATCGCCTTTTTTGTGCTTTTCTACAGTATTCCAAACTTTAGACACCCAAGGACAAGTAGTATCAACAATTTTGCAGCCTTTCTCGTTAAGAATCTGCATTTCTTGGACGCTTGCACCAAAAGCTGGTAATATGACTACATCACCAATTCCGACTACAGAAAAGTCTTTTTTCCCTCCTTCAAAGGGGATAAATCCTACTTGCATCTCTAGCATCCGCTGATTCACAGAAGGATTGTGAATAATTTCATTAGTAATCCAAATGCGTTCTGTGGGGAAGTGCTTGCGGGTTTCATACGCCATTGCGACAGCACGTTCAACACCCCAACAAAAGCCAAAGGCTTGCGCTAGTTGGATGGTGACATTACCGCGTTTCAGGGTGTAATTATTATCGCGAATTTGCTGAATCAAATTGCTTTGATACTCAGACTGCAACTGGGTGGCGACTTCGGCTTGATGACCAAACCCCTTGCGATGGTAGTTTTCAGAATGTTGGAGCGATCGCTTAAAAGCTTTTGTATCCATGCAGCCCTTCCTCTGTGTTCGCGTCTCTTGGTTGATCATAAAATGCCTGGACGCTGGATGTAAAACCTTGTTGCCAAGAGATGCGGCTGATAGCAAGGTTTCTTTTTGGAATAAAACTAAGATGGGTGTAGAATCTAAACTTGAATGATGAAATCAGAGGCAACTAAAGTAGGATTACCAGTCAAGGTGCCAAAGAGACCTCCTGAACCCAAACCTGCGATCGCTCCGTCCTGATTGTAGAACAGATTGCCAGTGGCACTGCTATAAACAATTAACGCCCCACTAGTACCAACTGCCGTATCACTAGCTAATACGGCAAATTCGTTGATGGCGCTAAATCCACTTCCCGCTGCACTCGTTAGTGCAGTGAAAGTAGTTTTGTCCAGCACGAGCTTGTCAGTGCCACTGGTAAAATCAGTAAAGAGATCCAACCCTACAGCGTTAGTAGTGAAAACTGCGTTTGTATTGTAAAGGAACCGATCGGTTCCAGCACCGCCCGTAAGAGTGTCATCGCCAGCTTCGCCTGTAAGAGTATCATTACCATCTCCACCAGAAAGGTTATTGATGGCGCTATTACCAACAATCGTATTATTGAGGCTGTTGCCCGTGCCACCGGTCGCGCTAGTGCCAATTAGCGTTAGATTTTCGACATTGGCACCAAGAGTGTAGCTAATTGAAGCTTGAACGCTGTCTATTTCTGTGGTGGTGGTAGATGTTTCGCTGACGACATCACCAGTACTATCGACAATATATGTGTCATTGCCAGCACCACCATTGATGATGTCATTGCCAGCACCACCATCAAGGGTGTTGTTTGCACTATTACCTGTGATGGTGTTGTTAAGGCTATTGCCCGTACCACCGATCGTACTAGTGCCAGTCAACGTC
>CAXTNZ010000309.1:0-7624 GCA_964245695.1 uncultured bacterium
ACGACGGCGCAAATCACCTGAGTAAGCTACTGGCATAGAATCAAACAATCACTTTATGTATAGCTTACTGTAGATTGTGGTTCAATTACCTGAAAATTGCTGTATGAGGTGTTTGGTGAACTGACAGGACTCTCACCAGTAGACAAATTTATGCAAGCATTGGCGGATATCAGTGGCAACAGTGTACCAGAAAAATATCGCCATCAACGCTCTTTGTTGCAAAATGCCATGCTGGATAATCACTTTTTGTTTGGCTGCAAGCGAGTTTCTCTAGCACTGGAACCAGATTTACTTTGGTCAACAGTTCATTTTCTGCAATCGATGGGAGTTCATATTCACGCAGCGGTGACGACAAAACGTTCTCCATTGCTGGAAAAACTTCCGATAGTCAGCGTCAGTATCGGCGATTTGGAAGACTTTGAGCAACTTGCAGCCGGATCTGACTTGCTAATTGCTAACTCTCATGCGGATGCGATCGCTCAACGCTTAAATATTCCTCTCTATCGTTTAGGGATTCCCATCTTTGACCGTTTAGATCATAGTCATTTTACCCAAGTTGGCTATAGAGGTACTATGCAGCTTTTATTTGATATTGGCAATTTATTTTTAGAGCAGGAAGCATTAGTTAAGCATTAAGGATAGTTATGAGGCGCGTAATTATGAGTTATAGATGCTCTTTTTAGTGCTTATAACTCATAATTCAGAACAAGATTAAGAGGGTGTTGCAAAATTTCCGACTTATTTAAGAAGTCGGGAATCTGACCAATTTTCCAGTATTCAGTCACACATAAATGGAGTTTGAAATGATTACTGAATCAGACTTAGTGCAACAATTCACAATAATTGTGAATCACTCTTTTCCACAATTGGGTGAATACTTACGCCACTGCTACATCAAAGTCATCCAATCTTCTTTGAGAAAACATTGCGTTAGCCTACGGCGGGGCGAAGCCCATCGCTCTCTACCATACATTGGGATTTATTGTCCTGATAGCATGATTGCTGTTCTCAAAGAGCAAAAACATCAACTCAAAGATGTAGCACAACATCTAGGACTAGCTGAAGTTGTTTGCATTAATGCTAGTCGCTTGCTGCGAGATCCCCAATCTAAGTTAAAAGATGCTCATCCCCGCTTGTGGTTAGAGCTGCACTGGATGTTGACACAAGAACAGGAACACTTACTATGAAAACTGGAATTTTTTGCAACTACGAAAATCATCATCTCGATGCTCGTCGTGCAATTTTTGAGCAAGTTGCATTAGTCAGACGTGCAGAAAGCCTAGGCTTTGAAGAAGCTTGGGTAACAGAGCATCATTTTAGCGATTTCAGTATCAGTCCATCTATTTTGGTGTTGATGGCACATTTAGCAGGTGTAACTTCTACAATTCGATTAGGTTCAGCAGCAGTGTTGCTGGCATTTCACAACCCGATCGCTATTGCAGAAAGCATTGCCACATTAGATAATTTGTGCAATGGACGACTTTCTTTTGGAATTGCCAAAGGTGGACCATTTCCTGACCAAAATAAGCACTTTGGTACTCCTACAAGTGAATCCCGTCCCAAAACGCTAGAAGCGATGACGTTGATTCATAAATTGCTGTATGACACTGATGTGTCGTTTCATGGGAAATATTATGAATGCGAAGGTGTAACAGTTTATCCAAAGCCTTTACAAAAACACATTCCAGTATATTTAGCGACCAGTGATGATGAAGCGATCGCTTTTGCTGCTCTCAATTCTTTTGCCTTGATGGGGGGAGCACCATTTAGTATGGATACGCTCAAGAGCAATGTTGCGAAATATCGTGCGATTAATTCTAATGGCTTTGACAGACTGATGCTAGCACGCTTCTTTTTTGTCGCTCCTACATACGATGAAGCAGTAAGTGAAGCATTACCTTTTTTGCATAATTTTAGCCAGAGAATGAAAGCTTTCAGAACGAGAGTGCAAAGTTGTGACAAGAACAGTCAACATCTCCAGCCAATTAATGGTTCCAAAAGCTATTTTGATGAAGACTATTTGCTTGAAAACTCGATTATTGGTGATGTTACTACCTGTCGTGACAAAATTAAAAAGTTTCAGGATGAACTTAATTTAGGTACTCTTGCACTCAACCCATGCTCATTAAATATTCCAAAAAATATAGATAGTTTGACACGTTATAACCAAGCGGTGCAAAATTATGTATGAAAAGACTGAAATTGGTTATTGAAAGCGTGGATAGTGGTTAGTAGAACCTTCAACTAACAACTCTCCAGCTAACACCCAACAATCAACAATTACTTGTTATGAATATATCTAATTTTCATCCAGATGATTTGCCTTCAACTAAGGCAACGTTACTTACTGAGTTAATGTACAGACAGCTAGAAGAAGCTACTTGCAAGCGCTTTTACCAAGTCTGTACTCCGATTATGCGAATTTTATTAGCAAGTTGTCACTGGTATTTTCAGATAAATACTAGCCCTTTGATGTTAATCATGGTTTGCTATAACCTTGAAAGTTACTACCATATCAACAACGTTATCCCCCAATTTATCCAAAAATTGAAGTTGTTTTCTAACAATTCTAAAATTTATCTTTTTTCACCAGATAAGGGGATACCGTGGCAAATGGAAATCCAAGAAATATTAGATGATGAGGCTAGTTAAGTAACTGAATGCAGGCATAGCTAAACCAATAAAATACATCTAAATTAAGAGAGTTAAATGTCGAAATTTACTAGTCTAAAGGCATATCTTATGGCTGGAAAATTTTGACTTTCATTTCTAACATATTGCAAGTAATTAAGAATTGCTAATACATTAATCCAAGGCAATCATTATATCAGCTGCATCAACCGTAAAGTAAGCCTCTTTTACTTCTTTCGCTATTTGCCAGCAACTGTCCCCAGAGGTAACTGTATCCCTCCCCAGTTGATAAACGAAATTGTTCTTGGGGAAAGGTAGCTTCTAATTGCAGACTTGCTTCTTTTGGCACTAAGTTTTCGATTCCCAGCATAACGGTAGGGAACTTGCTGCATTGGTGTGCTGCGGATAGCATCAAAATTTAGCATCGCTTGATTTGAGATAATTTGATTACAGTAGAACTACTCCCTTGCTCGTCCCGTTCCACTTCACGAAACCGTCGGCTCGTCACCACTTTTAATATGCCGTAAAATGTATTCAATTTGATGGGATAAACTTTAGAGCAACACCATTCATACAGTAGCGTTTGCCAGTAGGCGCCGGACCATCGTCAAATAAATGACCCAAATGCCCATTGCAACGACTACAATGTACTTCAACTCTGCTCATCGATAAAGACTTGTCAATGACGAGCGCGATCGCTCCTTCAATTGGATTGAAAAAACTGGGACAGCCTGAACCACTGTTAAACTTGGTTCGGTGATGTAAACAATGCTTGTCCGCACGCAGCACATACATAAGTCCCCTCATCATATTGCTTATCAAGTGGACTGCTACCAGGGCGTTCAGTCCCATGTTGACGCAACACACAAAATTGTTCGTCTGTCAAGCTTTCGCGCCACTCATCCTCAGTTTTGTTGATTTGATCGTTCTTTGAAGTTGCCATAACTCTTAACCTTGCACGCACATTGATTTTACCAGTAAAATTGGTAAAATTTTGCATGCTAAAATCCTTATCGACATCTTCATAGAAAATTTTCTCTGTATTACAGGTGTAATAACCAACTTTAATGGTATTTAAGGCTATTTTATCGCAGTATAAGTACATAGACTACTGTATTTTTTACATAAAGATGCTTTGGAAATAGTTGTAAGTTATTGGACATTAAGGTACGTTTAAATACTGAACTACCAAAGATTGCTTACCAGCTACGACTTGTTGTTCCCCTATCTTCTGGCTGGAGTGAAAAGCAAACTTTCAATACTGGGTGCAAGATTTGGAATTTGAAAAATCGCAGTAACACTTCACACATTCACTCTACAGGAAGCATTTCATGAAGAAAAGGTAGAAATTAGCGCTCTTCACCGCTAGCATTGCTTTGGGTTTTGGTGTAATCCAAGCTAGACCAGCACAAGCTGCCACAGTTAGTGGTAACCTCAACATCTATGGTGCTGCCAGCTTGACCAACGCTTTACCGCAGGTTGAGGCACTTTACCAGCAAAGCAACCCAAACGTCACCTTTGGCAATACTTTTGGGGCTTCCGGTACACTCCTTTCTCAAATTCAAGGAGGAGCCGCCGCAGATATCTTCATACCAGTATCCGAAGCACCGTTAGATACTTTACAGTCTGCCAACCAGCTACTACCAGGAACCAGGCAAGACTTGCTAACCAACAGCTTGGCTATAATCACGCCCACAAATTCAACCAGATCTATATCAAGCGTTCAAGACCTGACCGGTTCACAGGTGCGTCAAATTGCTATTGGTGATCCTACGGTTGTTCCAGCAGGACAGTTCGCCCAGGAATTATTTACCAATTCAGGGGTATCGCAGCAGATCCAACCCAAACTTGTCTTGGGCACGAGTGTGCGTAATGTACTATCATTAGTGTCAAGCGATACTAATGATAGTATAGATGCGGGCATTGTTTACACCACAGACGCTCTAACATCTAATAAAGTCAAAATTGTAAATACTCCGCCTACCAACGCTTACTCTCGGATTGTTTATCCTTCTGCTGTACTCCAACAAAGTCAAAACCCAGACGCAGCTAAGGACTTCAACACCTTTCTGGGCAGCCCTCAAGCGTTATCCGTGTTTCAGCAATTTGGATTCTCTGCGGCTAATCCGACTCCCGTCCCAGAACCTCTTACTACTGCTGGCACAATAGCAGCAGGTTTATTTGGTTTGACGATGAAGCGAAAGGTAGCAGCAAAAGCCAAAGCACTCAGCAGTAGTAGATTAAAGGTTTTTGGCAGTACTCTCAATCAAAATTGAACTCACAACTGCAAATAGGAATCAACCCAGGCATAACCTGGGTTTTTTTGCTCTTGTGTCTCATGGTTAGGTGGGATTGAATGCACGCTATGAGCCGTGAAGCAATCTTGTGGAATTTTGGATTTATGGTTTGACAACTGAAGCAATGAGTAAAAATGTGTAACGGTTGCTACATTAATAATAATAAAAAAGATGACAAATAACTTATTTACTATTTCGCTGATAACCTGCACTTTCAATATTACACTCGCTTCTCAAGCTTTTAGTGCTACGCTGACACAAACTCAAGAACCGGACGTAGTAACCTTGTACGCAGCTGGAAGTTTGAGAGGAGCGCTATCAGAAGTTGCTGACAGCTTTACTCAACAATATGGGATTACTGTCAAAAGTGAATTCGCTTCCTCTGGTTCGTTAAGAGAACGGTTGGAAAAAGGGGAAAATGCTGATGTTTTTGCTAGTGCAGATACAGGAAATCCAATCGCTTTAAGTCAGAAAAATTTGAGTGGGACTGTAAAAACATTTGCGAGTAATTCTTTGTATGCGATCGCCGTTAGGCGTGCCGTTGGCGGAGCCTCTCGAAGAGAAGGTATCGCAACTTCAAATTTGTCACTTACTTCAGACAATCTCTTAGGGCGTGTCATCAATTGAGCCAAATGACAGAAGCAGCCAGATAAATTGCACCTAGAAAGTTTGTAGCGCGTTTGTCGTAGCGCGTTGCGATCGCTCGGTACTGCTTGAGTTTGGCAAAAAAGTTTTCAATCTCGTTGACGGGCTTTGTATAAATCTCGGTCGTAGTCACGAGGTCTGGTACGGTTGCGTTTGGGAGGAATCACTGCGGTTTTGCCCTGTGCCTGAAGTCGCTCAATTACTCGCTCATCGGCATCATAGCCTTTATCTGCCAGTACTGTGTCCGCCACAATATTGGGTAGCAGTTGGTCAGATCCATCAAGATCACAAGCTTGTCCGGGTGTCAGGTGAAAGCTCAGTGGGTTGCGATAGCGCATCTACCACAGCATGAATCTTAGTACTCAATCCCACGAGTGCTGCGACCAATGGCTTCTGTGGACGCATCCCCCCCTTTGCACCCGCACTATGCTGGTGGGCGCGGACAATTGTAGAGTCAATCATGGCATATTCGTTGTCGGCATCATCGGCCAAGTGCTGAAACAGCTGCTCCCACACGCCTGTTTTTGACCATCGACTGAAGCGGGTATGAATCACCCGAAAATCCCCGAATCGCGATGGCAAGTCACGCCAGGGGATGCCTGCTCGATAACGATATAACACTGCTTCGACAAACAATCGATTATCTGTCTTCCGTGGCTCCCACATAGCCCTCTCGCCCAGGTAGCAGGTCTTTGATTCTCTCCCACTGGTCATCTCGTAGTGCGTATCGGCGCGTCATCGGTTTCAAGAGTGTTTATTCTTTTCCAGCAGTTCTGATTCCAGTTTACCTAATTGATGACACGCCCTAGATCAATTACTCAATCCACAAATTAAATTGGGTACCGCAGTACCTGTACAAGATCCTTTAGGAGACTATACCCAAGAGATATTTCGCAAAGCTGATCAAGTCAGACCTGGTAGCTTTCAAATCCTAGATACAAGAGCAGTGCGCTTAACAGGAACACTTCCACCTGAACGAAATAGTCCTGGCGGTAGTATAGTCTATTATCTTGAAGACACTAACCAAGCAGACATATACCCGGTTTATTACACCAGTGCGCTGTCAGCAGTCGAAATCTCGCCCAATCTGCAAATAGTGCCGTTACCTGATAACCTTGCAGTCAAAGCTAATTATGGGCTGACAGTACTGAAAGACGCTAACCCTTACGGCGAAAAACTCACACAATACATCCTTTCACCAACTGGACAACAAATTCTTGCAAAGTATGGTTTTAGTAAACCCTCAACTCCCATTCCCGAACCTTCAAGTATCAGTGGAATTTTCCTGGCTGCTGCTATAGGTATATTTCTAAAGAAAAAATCAACATCTGGGAAAAAGCAACAACTCAAAGTATCTGTTCATCAAAGCTAGACTCATAGGAGATTTTATGAACTACAACGAACTGGTTGTTGAACTAAAAGTATTTGAGAATCGATACGCTTTGTTTAAAGCTCAAGGTGATTATTTACAGAATTGCTCTTTAGACTCAACAGTTGTCAGAGGAAAAAAGTATTACCGACTGTGGGAATCAAAGAATGGTAAGTCTTTATGTATCCGGGTATTAAAGCCAGATGAAGTCCTTTCTGTAAAGGATGCGATTTGGCGTGGTAAACACATTAAGTTTCTGGATCAAGAAATTGCCAGAATTCGAGCATAATTGCAGAATTTGGAGCAGAAGATTACTGCTAGTCAGGCATTTTAATGTCCTTTCTACGACGGATTATTTGACCGCTGCGACAAATTACGAGTCAACCCTTACATGCTCATAAGCTGTGCTGCACAAGAGTCTGATTTAGCACGATTCCTGATACTGATTTTTAGAGATTGCTTTAAAAGGTAATGTATAAGGATTAATTTGTGACAAACAATCTATTATCGTAGTCACATAATTGGTAGCTCTACAATATCCAGCTAATATCAGTGTCTAATATCTTACATACCTACTTTATCGGTAAATTGTATCAGCCATCACTTTTCCCTAAAACTAGAATGTACTAACTGGACTTTAGACTAAAGAAGAGCGATCGCGTTTGTAGTAGCTGTGCAAAAA
>CAXTNZ010000310.1:0-7553 GCA_964245695.1 uncultured bacterium
TACAATAAAACTTTACTGATTATTGGAACAGGAAATATTGGTCAAGAAATTGCTCTGCGTGCCAAAGCTTTCGGAATGCAAATTTGGGGTAGTCGCCGAAACCCCGAACCATTACCAAATTTCGATAAAATAGTTGGTGCGAATGAATGGAAAACGCTTCTGACCGAGGCAGACTATGTAGTAATTGCCACACCTTTAACACCAGAAACAAAAGGCTTGATTAATGCCGAGACATTACGGTTAATGCGTCCTAGTGCCTATCTAATTAATATTGCTCGTGGTGCAATTGTAGATGAAAATGCCTTGTTGACTGCTCTACGTCAGGGCTGGATTGCTGGTGCTGGATTAGACACATTTGAGACGGAACCACTACCAACAGAAAGTCCCTTTTGGTCTTTGCCTAATGCATTTATAACACCTCATTGTTCAGCACTTACACCACAACTTCGCAGCCGGATTGTGAAATTATTCCTCGACAATTTGACAAGTTATCAAAGGGGAGAAAAGCTACGCAATATTGTGGACAAAAATGTAGGCTATTAATGCAAGAAAATTGTTTCGCGTCGGGCTATTAACAATTATCATGAAACTTATATTACCAATAGAAGTTGCTGATGACCTTGAGCCGCATTTACCTACCGATACAAAATTTGTCCGAGTAGATATTGATGGCAATATCGACGGTGATGCTATAGATGCCGAAGTATATTTCAGTTGGCTTTATTATCTCAAACCTACAACTTTGCATAAAGTTTTAGAATCTGCACCTCAATTGCGTTGGCATCATGCACCGAATGCGGGTGTAAATAATATGCTGACACCAAAATATTTAGAACGTGACATCATCCTGACTAACGGTGCGGGAGTTCATGCTATCCCCATTGCCGAATTTGTCATTGCTTATATGTTGTCTTATGCCAAGCAACTGCCTTCCTTGTATAAGTTACAAACTCAACAGCGTTGGCAAAGAGGTTTTCAAATTGAAGAATTGCAAGATAAGACATTATTAATTATCGGTGCAGGGGGAATTGGACAAGAAATTGCTGCCCGTGCCAAAGCTTTTGGGATGCGGATTTTCGGAAGTCGTCGTCACCCGCAACCCCAGGCGAACTTTGACAAAGTGGTGGGTGCAAATGAATGGAAAGCACTGCTTCCGGAAGTCAACTATGTAGTTATTGCCACACCCCTTACAAGGGAAACCAAGGGCATGATTGATGCAGAAGTGTTGCGTTCAATGCGTCCCGATGCTTATCTAATGAATATTGCGCGTGGGGCAATTGTGGATGAACCCGCGCTATTAAAGGCATTGCAGGAAAATGGGATTGCTGGTGCGGCTTTAGATACTGTGTTTACGGAACCGCTAGCACCGGAAAGTCCATTTTGGACGTTACCGAATGTTTTTATTACACCCCACTGTTCCGGTCATTCACCCAAATCTAAAGAGCGATCGCTTGCACTTTTCCTCGATAATTTAACACGCTATCGTCACGGAAAGCCCCTGCGAAATGTCGTGGATAAAAATGCTGGTTACTAATAATGACTATCTACAATTCCATTGGCAAAGTCTACTCTAATTCGCGTGTTCCTGATCTGAGAATTGTAAATTCTCTAATTGATTTACTCAACCTACCAAAGAAAAGTATTATTGCTGATATTGGTGCTGGTACAGGAGGTTATAGTCGAGCCATAGCTGAAAGAGAATATTCAGTTTACGCTGTCGAACCTTCATCGATAATGCGTTCTCAATCTGTCGAACATGCACAGGTGAAATATTTTGCAGGTGATGCAGAAAATATTCCTTTAACGAATGCATCTGTAGATGGAGTGATTTGCATTTTAGCAATGCATCATTTCTCTAACTTACACAAGGCAGTTAGAGAAATGCATCGAATTACCAAAAAAGGAGCATTAGTTTTTCTGACATTTGACCCTCGACTTTGTGAAAAGCTTTGGTTAGTTGACTATTTCCCTTTATATCGTGACTATGATTTTCGGGTTTTTCCACCAATAAATGATGTTGTTGAACTAATCCAAAGTCATACCCAAAGAACCGTTGAAATTTCTACTTTGAAACTTCCCCATGATTTAACAGATATGTTTGCTGCATCTGGATGGAGACGACCAGAAATATATTTAAATCCAGAAGTTCGTGCGAATATATCAGCTTTGGCTTTAGCTGATGCAGATGAAGTTGAAGAAGGAGTTATCAGACTTCAAGAAGATTTAGAAACTGGAAAATGGAATGCGAAATATGGAGAAATCAGAAATTTATCAGAAATTGATGTTGGTTATCGCTTTTTGTGTGCGAGGAGATAAATTTGACGTTTACCCAAGCTTGTTTCCTCTTTGTCGCTGCTATGCTGGGTGGGGCATTAACTTCTATTGCTAGTGGTGGCGCTTTTATTTCGTTTCCCGCACTAATTTTTATTGGCTTACCTTCCATCAATGCCAATGCTACAGGTATGACAGCAGCATGGTTAGGATGCGCTGTGAGTGTTGCTGCTTATCGTCGTGAGTTGAGCGGGCAGCAGCGTATATCTCTTGTACTAGGCAGTATCAGCCTCGTGGGTGGAATGATTGGGGCTTTGTTACTGCTTTACACTCCGACAAGCATTTTTGATCGTCTCATTCCTTACCTTCTACTTTTTTCTACACTTCTATTTACTTTCGGCGGCAAAATTTCAACTTGGTTACATCATTTGGGATCTAGGCGATCGCTTATTATTGCTTCATTCATGCAATTTTTTATTGCCGTTTATGGGGGATATTACGGTGCGGGTGTCGCTATGTTGATGTTAGCGACGATGGAAGTGTTGGGAATGAAAGATATTCACAAGATGAATGCTTTGAAGATGTTGTTGATGAGTTTCAACTCTGGCTTTGCTGCTATCACCTATATTATTGCTGGAGTCGTCGCATGGCAGCCAGCATTTTTGATGATGCTAGGGACAGTTGTTGGCGGTTATGGTGGAGCATATTATGCCCGTAAACTTCAGCCTGATTTGGTGAAGCGTTTTGTCATCATAGTAGGTTTTGCTATGACCTGGTATTTTTTTATTCGTGGATAATATACATCGATCCAACCCCGTTTTTTCTGGTTATCCTTGTTTGGTAACTTTAGGAAACCGTCGGATCGTCACGAGAATTAATCTGCCGTAAAATGTTTTCAATTTGTTGTACTTTGTCAGATCTCTGTTGCGCTTTAAAAATATTTAAAGCTTTTTCCAAAGAAGCGCGAGCATCCTGATGTTTACCTTGTTCCCAAAGCGCTAAAGCAAGATTAGCTAGCGCCTCACCATACTCAGGGTTAATTGTTAATGCTTTTTGGTACTCCGCAATAGCTTCTGACCATTGCTGTTGACTTGCAAAAACTTGCCCGATCGCATTGTATGCAAGAGCATATTTAGAATTCAAACTAATTGCTTTTTGATATTCTTTGATAGCATCTTCTTTTTTATTCTGACGAAATAGGACATTCCCTAATTGATAATGCCCATAGCTGGACTCTGGGAACTTCTTGATCAAGCTGCGTAAAACTTTTTCTGCACCAGTAAAGTCACCTTGGTTAAATAAGATATTTGCTTTTTGAACGAGTTGTTCGCGTTCCTGTCCGTTTTCAGAGAACTGTGCTAGTGTTTGTACCTGCGTATATTGTCTTGTAGAGCCATCGCGCACCTCTGCTTTAACTAGCTGTGACATATTAGTTACACTCAACATACTCAGGATGAAGTAACTAGCAGTTTGAAAAAGAGCGGACTCCATAAAACTTTTTCGCTTCATTGCTTAAGAGTTTTCTTTAATTAAAGTTTATATCAAGTATAAATATATTTTTTTACGCATTTTGTTATCATTTTCGCTTTTGCGATGACCTGCTATTTTTTTATTCTTGGATAATATACACTGACTGGATTTATGCAGCCATTTATGAGATGATATATTTATAAAATACGGCTTATCTATCGAGTTACCGTATCTTTTTTGAGTGTTGCATGGAGATAGCTGGTGCTAGAATTCACAACCATCAAGAGTAGAGAGGAGAGCGCGTCAATCTAAAGCCCAAATCTGCCCTTGGATGCGTTCTGATGGCTCGTAACGTCCGCTCAGACTTTCCGCAAAATCACTTATCTAAAATTCTATGCCTCACGCCACCATTCTTGAACATGACGAAGCAGACCAATGGTTTGTAGATAGTATTGACTTGCGAGAATTTGTTGCCACTGCTAAAGAGATACGCGATCGCACTATAGACAATCCTGCCCTAACCCTTAGTGAACTTGAGCCTTACTTCAAAGCACTACTAACAAAACAAGATTGGCTACCGGAAAATTTTGCTCAACCCAACCCTAACAGTTCTATGGGGGGAGGTATTGGACAATGGTTACTATACCGCGCTCAAGACCGTTCTCTCACCATATTTAGTTTAGTAATTCCCCCAGGTTCTACAACTCCCGTCCACGATCATCTTGCTTGGGGACTAATTGGTTTGTATAAAGGTCAACTAGAAGAGACTCGTTATCACCGTGTCGATAACGGCGATACGCAAGAAAATGCAGTATTAGAATTAGTTGAAGTCCAGCAACAAAAACGCGGTGATGTCTACCGTCTCTTGCCTCCTGATGGGGATATCCATGCTGTCAAAGCGATAACTATATTTGCGCCATCAGTATCGATTCATGTTATGGGTAACGATATTGGTAATATTTTGCGAAATCAGTATAATCCACAACAGAAAACTGTGCGGTCTTTTCGCTCAGGGTATTCCAATATCCTTGACAAAAAATGAGAAGGAGGACCCGCATTCCTCACTACAAACTCTAATGAAGGATGAGAAATTCGTAGTAAGCGCTTCAGCGCTTAAATGAGGACGCGCATTCCTCACTACAAACTAATCTTCTTGGAGAAATTGTTTTAGATAGGGTTGGTCTAAATTTAAACCAAGTTCTTGCGCTTTGAGTTTGATTTGCTCTGGTGTCAATTTTTGTTGGCTAGCTGTAGCAATTAAAGCGATCGCAGTTGCTCTTGCACCCGCAGCACAGTGAACTAATACTGGTGATGGTAAATTTTGTATTTCCCAAATTGCTTTTTCAATTAATTCTTGGTTCGATTCTGAAGGATTCAGAGGGACGTTCGCGTAATTCAGTCCTGCCTCTTTAGCGTGCTGCTGTTCGTCATGTAAAAAACCTTGTTCGTGGGGAGAACGCAGATTTAAAACTGATTTAAATCCTTGCTGTGCAGCTTGTTGGAGTTGTTGAGGAGTAACTTGTCCAGTAGAACTTAATTCTTCACTCACTTTTTTGGTATTGAGTGTAGCAAATTTAGCATAGCGCTCTAGATAAAATTCTTTTGAGTTAGCGATCACTTTCACAGACTCTCGTTGGCTCACCGCATTCCACCATCGTTGTATTCTGGAAAATTCAGCAGGTAATTTAAAACCTCGATAATGCTCAATCGCAGACAAACGCTCAAACCAAGGATAGAAGGTCAAGTCAACTAAGCTAATACTTTCCCGAAACCAATAGGAACCATTAAGCGATAATTTTCCTAAACCTTCGTTTTCAATAAATTGTAAATGATGATAAAGCTCTTGTGCGGCTTCTTTTTGCTTTTGGTCCTCTTGAGAACGCAGCAAATTAGAAAAAGCTGGGACAAATCGAGTATTGGCAAAGTCGATCCAAATTCGTGCTTGTGCCCTACTGATAGCATCTTTTGGTAATAGGGAAGGTTCAGGAAAGACTTCATCCAGATATTCATTAATAATTGCCGATTCCCATACTCGCTCATTGCCATGTTTAATAACGGGCACTTTACTGTAAGGTGAAATCTCTGTAAAATTGGCTGGCTTATTCTGCAAATCAATTTCAACTAAGTCAAAGTCAATACCTTTTTCTAAAAGTACTAAACGCGACCTATGAGCAAAGGGACAAACAACTGCACTGTAGATTGTAATTTCTTGACCTATTGGATTTACTAATTAAAACTACGGTAAAACGATAGACAATTCGTAATTAATTTCTGATTATGACATACATATCTACAGATAGCAAGCCAAAGAGCGATCGCTTCCGTATCGCGAAAATATCCTATCCTACAAATATAAAAAAAGTACACCTTTTAATGGGTGTACTATTAAACAATGACAAGATTTGTCTAACGTTAGTTGTCAGGTCAATCCTTTAATAGTTTGGGTAGAATTGTAAGCGAGCTACACCGAGAGATTGACTTTCTGTTGCCATTGCCGGAGCAGCTTTGAGATGAAATAAATAGACACCTTCGTAAGTAGGATTACGGTATGGCTTAAAAGCAATTGTTACCGTATTACCTGATGGTATTGGCTGTGCGAACACAAGTGTGACTGTATTGTTTTGACTTGCGTTGCTTGTGAGCGAAAATGGCAGATTTTCACCTCGGTTAGAGCTTGTCCCCAGAAAGACACGACTTTGTTTTGCGTCAAATTCGATGTCTTCACCACCTTGTATCTGCGTCAGCGTCACTTGTTGTAGGGGTTTTGTCCCCGCAGGCAATGCTACAGTAAAATAATATGTTGCTTCTTTTACACTCGTTTGATTATACGTAGTGGTGGCAACAAGAGGTGCAGAGACATTAGTCTTGGTGCTTGCATAAGTTTCGGTTAGAGGCAGCAGACATATTCCGAAGCTCAAAGCAAAGACAGCTTTATATAAGCTAGAAATGTTTTTCATGACGTTTGCGGGATGGATAGTTTGTTTAGGCTTTACTTGGGCAAATCAATTAAAAAAGTATCAGAGATGCTTTAGTCGATTTACGACCAAAGACTGATGCTGTTTTTTTCTGAGATGCCATCTCAAAACAGATGATAAAACCTAGTCAGAACAATGGGTCTGAGAGGTTATTATCTTACTGAAGAATTAATCTTCCAAGCCTAATTCATCTGAACATGGCAACTATATTGTGACTTAATTATTGATAATTTAACAACTAAAATATGTTGATTATTTAATATTTTTTATAATAATTAAAATCCAGTAATACTATGAGTTTTTCGGTGTTTTAATTTAGTAATATCTAACTATTACACGCCCTTTTTATCATTTATTGGGCTACAAACAGAAATTTGAGTGAAGTATTCTTGGGAAGCTTAAAAGTTCAACTTTTTACTGTGTATGCAGCACTTCCTCCTGTTATGAGGTACAGTTAGTAAGAATAAAAGTATTATATTTTCATGAAAGCATATTTAATCGATATCCGCGAAAAAATAGTGGCAGCACATATTCAGGAAAAAATATTAATTCAGAAAGTGGCAATCAGATTTGCTGTTAGCAAAAGTCTAGTTCAAAAGCTGATAAAACAACAACAAGTTGATGGAAATTTAAAACCTAAAAAGCGAGGGAAACCGCAGTTTAGTCATCTCACAAATGCTCTCTGTAGAGTTAAGAGAACTGGTTGCAGAGAATCATGATGCAACAATATAGCGTTTCCTAGTCTAGTGAGGTACAGTAACAACAATGAGTAAACCAACTACGGGCGTTGCATAATGGCGGTATGAATTGAGGAAAAACTGGATGGAATGTCCGCGT